>JBBSRS010000049.1:0-10234 GCA_038242795.1 Burkholderiales bacterium | reverse complement strand
CGCTTCCAGATTTCCGGCTCCATGAGCGTGGCCGAAGCCAGCGACCTGGCACTGCTGCTGCGCGCCGGCTCCCTGGCCGCGCCGATGGACATCATCGAGGAGCGCACCATTGGCCCGACGCTGGGCGCCGAAAACATCACCAAGGGCTTTCACAGCGTGTCCTGGGGCTTTGAGGTGATCGTGGCCTACATGGCCGTCTACTACATGCTGTTCGGCCTGTTTTCAGGCATCGCGCTGGCGGTCAACCTGCTGCTGCTGGTGGCCGTGCTGTCCATGTTGCAGGCCACGCTGACCCTGCCGGGCATGGCGGCGATGGCGCTGGCGCTGGGCATGGCGATCGACTCGAACGTGCTGATCAACGAGCGCATCCGCGAGGAACTGCGCGGCGGTGCCTCGCCGCAGGCGGCGATCCATGCCGGCTACGAGCGGGCCTGGGCGACGATTCTGGACTCGAATATTTCAACCCTGATTGCCGGCCTGGCCTTGCTGGCGTTTGGCTCGGGGCCGGTGCGTGGCTTTGCCGTGGTGCATTGCATCGGTATCCTGACCAGCATGTTTTCTGCGGTATTTTTCTCGCGCGGCCTGGTCAACCTCTGGTACGGCCGGCAAAAAAAGCTCAAGACAGTGTCCATTGGCACAATCTGGCGCCCGCCATCAGACGGTGTGCTCGCCAGGTCATGACCGCCTCTTTTTCCTGAGCTGCTTCCCAAGGACCCCAGATGGAATTTTTCAAAATCCGGCGTGACATTCCGTTCATGCGGTACGCGCTGATCTTCAACGTTGTCAGCTTTGCCACCTTTGCGCTGGCGGTGTTTTTCCTGTTTTCGCGCGGGCTGCACCTGTCGGTCGAGTTCACCGGCGGCACCCTGATGGAGGTGAACTACACCCAGGCCGCCGATGTCGGCAAGATTCGCGACACGGTGGCCAAGCTGGGCCTGAACGATGTCCAGGTGCAGAGTTTTGGCACATCGCGTGACGTGATGATCCGTTTGCCATCGCAAAAAGGTGTCAGCACGGCCCAGCAGAGCGACACCGTGATTTCCGCACTCAAGGCCGCCAGCCCTGACGTGACGCTGCGCCGCACCGAATTTGTCGGCCCGCAAGTCGGTGAAGAGCTTGCCCAGGACGGGCTCAAGGCGCTGGCCATGGTGGTGTTCGGCATCATGGTCTACCTGGCGTTCCGGTTCGAGTGGAAATACGCGGTCGCGGCCATCATCGCCAACTTGCATGACGTGGTCATCATTCTGGGATTTTTTGCCTTTTTCCAGTGGGAGTTTTCGCTGGCCGTGCTGGCCGCCGTGCTGGCCGTTCTGGGTTATTCGGTGAACGAATCGGTCGTGATCTTCGACCGGATTCGCGAGAATTTCCGCCGCTACCGCAAGATGAACACCGAGCAGATCATCAACAACGCGATCACCTCCACGATCAGCCGGACCATCATCACCCACGGCTCGACCCAGATCATGGTGCTCTCCATGCTGCTGTTCGGTGGGCCCACGCTGTTTTACTTCGCCCTGGCGCTGACCATCGGTATCTTGTTCGGCATTTACTCGTCGGTGTTCGTGGCCGCGGCGATTGCCATGTGGCTGGGCATCAAGCGCGAAGACCTGATCAAGGGACCGTCGAAAAAAGACGAAGACCCGAATGATCCCAATGCGGGCGCGATGGTCTAGCCCGAGTCGACAACGCTCAATCGCCCACCGTGCCGTCCCGCAATCCGCCGCAAAGTTTTCTTGCCGGACAGGCTCGCGCCCTGTTCACCGAGCGCGTGGTGCAGATGCTGCCCGAACTTGCCAGGACGATTGGCGACACGCTGTCTGAACTGGCGCTGCGGCCGGGAAATGCGCGGGAAATGCAGGATTTGCGCGACGCCCTGCGGCTCTACCAAAACAGCAGCCCGGCCTGGGTCCAGGGAATCGTGGGCGCCGTGCGCAAGCCATCCTCCCCGTCCGCCAAGACCGCGGGCTCGCCCCTGACGGACCTTGGAAAAATGGAACTGGTCGGCAACGAGGCCGTCGAACACCGCATTCTTGCCTCGCGCCTGGCCCTGCGGCTGCTTGATTTTTCGAGCTGGGAGCTCAATGACCTGCGCCTGCGCATCCAGAGCCTGCAAGGCCTGCCCGAATTGAGCAAACAGGACCTGTTCCGCCCGGAAGTGATTGCGCAGCACCTGGTCGAGCAGTGGACGCTGGCAGGCCTGCCGCAGTCGGCATGGCTGTTGGGCCAGGACACCATCCACAAGAACATGGCGGCCTGGATGCTGGAGATCTACCATGCGACCAACGCGTTCCTGATCGAGCACGGCGTCATGGCTGAAATCGACCTGCGGCCCCTGGTCAGGCGAACGCCTTCTGCCGTCAGTCCCCTCAGGACCACCAGCGTTTCGCAAAGCGATGAACTTCTGGGCAAAACGACGTCTGCCGGTATCCTGAGCAGCCATGATGCACCGGCGCCAGGCAGGATGACGCCGGCTGGCCGTCAGGCGCAGGACGCAGGGCCTTTGCCCGCGGGGCAAAGCGGCGGGTCGGGACAACCTGCCCCGGAAGACGCGCGCATGCAGGCTGCGACCACGTCGCTGGCGCGCGTGCGAATGCGGGCGCAAGGCGTTCTTGGGCATCTCAGGCAATTGCTCGTGCGTCGCGTCGAAGGGTTTGACCATCCCCGTGCGCTACAGGCTTCGCCGCAACTGGAATACGCCATGAACCTTCTTCAGCAACAGGCTGAAGAAGCGGCGCGGGACGGTTCCAGGCCATCCCGTCAGCCAGGCCTGGGCTTTGACCGCACACAGGTTGACCAGGCACTCCAGGAATTGCGCCAGCGGACGAGCGTGCTGAAAAAGGCGGCTTCCAGTTCTGCAGAAAAAGCCACGATTGAAATCGTCGCCCTGATGTTCCAGCGCATCCTGGCCGAAGACCGCATCGCCCCGCAGATCCGTGTCTGGTTTGCCCGACTGCAGATGCCGGTTCTTCGAGTGGCCGTTGCCGAGCCGGAGTTTTTCAGCTTGCTGGAACATCCGGCGCGCCAGTTGATCGACCGCATGGGCTCTTGCGCGCTGGGTTTCGATGTGACCGTCGAGGGCGATGTCCTTGAACTGGAAATCAAGCGCGTCGTGCAGGTGATTGAACAGTACCCGGAAACCGGACGCCGTGTGTTCCAGCTGGTCTATGAAGAATTCGACAAGTTCCTGTCCCGCTTTTTTGCCGAGCAGGGCAACGTGGCGCGGGCCGTCAGCCTGGCGCAGCAGCTGGAGCAGAAGGAAACCATGACGGTCCAGTACACCATCGAGATGCGCACTATGCTCGATGACATGCCGGTGCGCGAGGAAATACGCGAATTCCTGTTCAGGGTATGGGCCGAGGTGCTGGCGATTGCCGCGATGAAAAGTGGCCCACAGCATGCGCAGACCCTGCTGTTCAAGCAGGCTGCCGCCGATCTGGTCTGGTCGGCAAGCGCCAAGCCCGACCGCAGCGACCGGTCGCGCGTGATTGCCGCACTGCCGAAGCAGCTGCAACTGCTGCGCCAGGGCATGACCCTGCTGGGCCTGGACCTGGCGGCGCAGGATGCCCAGCTGAAAATCATCAGCGCCACCATGGCCGACGCCTTCAGGTCGAAGACCGATGCGATTCCGTTTGAAAAGATCGATGCCATGGCCAGACGCCTGACCAACCTGGAAGACTACCTGTCGGAGCAGGAGGTCGGCGACTTTCCGCTGGATGCCGACAGCCTGGTCACGATGATCGGGATCGATTCAGCCCATATCGAGGTGATTGCCGACGGTGGCAGCCAGCCGACCGACGCCATGCTCGCCTGGGCCAGGGAATTGCAGCCCGGCAGTTGGTTCAGTCTGGACCACAACGGAAAAATCAGCCATGTGCAGTTTGCCTGGTGCAGCGAGCGCAAGCAGTTGCATCTGTTCGCCGCGGCCGACGGCCGCAGTTTCCTGATACAGATGCGCCGGCTGGCGGCCTACCTGCAGGCCGGGCTGCTGGTGCCACGGGAAGAGGAGGCGCTGACGGTGCGCGCCACGCGCGATGCGCTGTCCAAGCTGGACGCCAATCCGGAGCGCTTGTTCGAATAAACCACGGTCTTGGCGGAGCCTGTTCAGGCTACAAGGCGGGATGACAACGGCGCGGGTGCCAAACAGGCAAAAGAGGCGTTGTCCGCCAAGCTGTCGGTCAATGCGCGAGTCGGCCTTCGGTGTCGTCGCACAATTCATCGAGCACCAGCGCGTCCGGCTCTTCGCCAAAGCTCCAGTACACCATGAGGATGATGATCTTCAGGTCATCGAGGGACACCGGATCGCCGGGCGCCGCCATGGCGCGGTCCATCACGATTTCACGCATGTGGGGCGGCAACACGCCCGAGGTTTCAAGAAAGCAGACAAATCCCAGGCTTTGCGCGCCCAGGTGCGCCTGTTCGGCAACGGAATAGATGCGCAGGCTGTTGCCGGACTGCGCCTGCATCCGTGCAGGGACAAGGCGTGCATCGGATTCCTCGCCTGAGGGCGGATCCGACGCATCGGGCGTGCTGATTTGCGTGCCTTTGGCGGCAATGTTCAGTCCATCGAGCCAGACCAGCGCTTCCTGGATTTCCTCGGCTTCGAAGCCTGCGGCAATCAGTTTTCGCCCCAGCCTGTCGATTTCCGGACAGGCAGCGCCTTGCCAGTAATTTTCGTAGACGTAAACCAGAACTTCAAACATGCATTCAATATAACGCAGATGGGCTCACCCCGCCGCCATGCGCTGAAACAGTCCGCCCGGCAGGCGCGTGACCTGTCCGTCGAGTTCAAGTTCGAGCAATCCGGCCTGCAAATGGGCCGTGTCCAGACCGGTGCGGGCCTGCAGCGCGTCCAGGCTCACCGCATCGAATCCCAGCGCCGCCAGCAACGGACCGTCGCGTGCGCCAGCGGCTTCGTCTGCCTCGTCGCCTTCGAGCGGCCCGGGCAGGGCAGCCGGCGCCGCGCCCAGACCGGCAGGGACCAGCCGCAACTCTTCCAGCACGTCCTGCGCCACTTCCACCAGCTTGGCGCCCTGTTTGATCAGGGCATGGCAGCCGCGCGACTGCGGCGAATGGATTGAACCGGGAATGGCAAACACTTCCTTGCCCTGCTCGGCCGCCAGCCGGGCGGTGATCAGCGAACCCGACTGCAGCGCCGCCTCGACCACCAGGGTGCCCCGGCTCAGGCCGGAAATGATGCGGTTGCGTCTGGGAAAGTTGGCCGTCAGCGGCGGCGTTCCGAGCGGGAATTCGCTGACGATCATGCCCTGGCGGGCAATGCGGTGTGCCAGGTCCAGGTGCCGCTTGGGATAGACCCGGTCCAGCCCGGTGCCCACCACCGCAATGGTCTCGCCGCCGCCGAGCAGCGCGCCATCGTGGGCTGCGCCGTCAATGCCCAGCGCCAGGCCCGACACCACGCAGATGCCGGCACTGCCAAAGGCCTTGGCAAACTGCCGCGCATTGCTTTCGCCTTGCGGCGTGGGGTTGCGGCTGCCGACGATGGCCAGGCTATTTGCTATTTTTTCAGTAGCTGAATGCGTAGAGCTGGCCATCGTTCCCAGCATGTAAAGCATCAAAGGCGGATCTTCGATGTCGAGCAGCACCGGCGGATAGGCCGCGTCGCCCAGCACCGCGATGCGCCGGTCGTCTCCGCCGTTGAGCCAGTCCATCGTGGCTTGATGCTGCGCCGCCAGGCCGGACGGCTCGCTGCGCAGGGTGCTGGCCAGTTTGTCGGAGCCGAGTTGTTGCAGGGTGGCGCTGCTTTGCTCAAAAATGGCTTGTGCTGAACCGAAAGCCGCCAGCAGTTTGCGCGCCGTGGTGTTGCCCACGCCGGGGGTGAGCGCCAGCCGCAGCCAGGCCCGGAGTTCTTCAGAATCCATGGATGTCACCTTTTAGCGCGATGTCCGTCGGGCAGCGGCCTTGGCGCGCACGTTCAGGGCCCTGCGCGCGCTGTTAACCGGTTGCAAGCCGTTCAATCCGGATTGGTGAAGCGGTCGCCGACCTTGATGCCGTCCGTGGCCTGCAGGATCAGCGCATACGACAGCCGGTCGAAGGTGCGAAACACCATCAGCAGGCCGCTGCGCTCGTTGGGCAGCTTGATGTCCGGCCGGGCACTGTCGGTCTTGTCGGGCAGGCGCTCGCCGTCCTTCAGGACGGCCATGACATGGCCGCGCTCCAGGCCGTCGCGGATTCCCCGGTTGATCACCACAATCTGGTTTTCCGACGCCCAGGCCACGGCGTTGCCGTAGACCGAGACGATCTGCCCCGCCATGCGCGACGAGGGCGCGCGCGGCACATAGCTGCGTAACTCGCGGGCTGGCTCGGCCACCAGCCGGTCGCCAACCCGCATCTCTTCCTTGGCGGCCACGATGTCGATGGTGGCCGGCACCCGTTCGGTCCGCAGCGTGCCATCCTTGTCCGGGTTCTGGACGCTGGATTCGCCGCGCACCAGTTCGGCCTTGCCGACGTAATGCGCTTCATAACCGAGGATCTCCCGGGTGGTCGGGTCTTTCAGCGGCGTGGCATTGCGAAACACCCGGTAGTCCAGCGGCTCGCCCTTGCGGTTGCTCAGCGGCTGACCCGGACCCTCGCCGTCCGCATAGCCGCCCAGCGCGTAGGCGCGGTCGCCGCGGCTGAGCAGCACGCGCCCTTCCTGAGTGGCAACGATGCGCGGTGCCTGCGAAAAGCTCAGTTCATCAACAATCAGGGGTTCGGCCAGGAAGGGCTCGATGGCCTGGGGCGCCAAGGTGGGAATCGAGGCATCGGCCAGCGACTCGTAGCGGGTGCGCGGCGACACCCGGACGGTGCCCATCGGCGCGCCCTCGCTGCCCGCTTGGCGGGTGCGCAGGGTCGCCCGGCCATCGCGCTTGTCGAGGAACAACTGCTGGCCGGGATAGATGCGGTGCGGGTTGCGGATGTCTTCCAGGTTCATGCCCCACAGTTCGGGCCAGCGCCAGGGACTTTTGAGGAACAGGCCCGAGATGGCCCACAGGGTGTCGCCCGACCTGACGGTGTAGCGGTCAGGCGCATTGGGCATCAGGTCGGCCACGGGGATGCCGGCCCGGGCCACCTGCGCGGCTGTGGCCTGCTGGTCTGGCGTGACGGGAAAGTTCTGTGCCTGTGCAGCGGCTGACAGGCACAGCAAAACGGCAGTGACCATTGGGAGAGGGCGGAAACGACCAAAAGTTTTATGCATCTTGAAGCTTGTTGGGACGGGACTGCGTTTACTTTACGCTACAAGGAAACGCATTTTGCAATGCTTGTATCCGCGCAAATTTCCAGCGATTCTGTACCCAAGCCCTTGATTAAGCAATGTTTAGGGGATTCTGAGAGGATTGCAGCCTTTGAAAATCAGGAAAAGTGGCGAAAATAGCGACTTCTTCCCATTGCTGCCATGACCCAACTCACCATCCTTCGCTATCCCGATCCGCGCCTGCATACCGTGGCCAAGCCGGTGGCCGCCATCGACGCCCGTGTGCGCCAGCTGGCGGACGCCATGTTCCAGACCATGTACGACGCCGAAGGCATCGGCCTGGCCGCCACGCAGGTCGATGTGCATGAACGCCTGCTGGTCATCGACGTGAGCGAAACCCGCGACCAGCCGCTGGTGCTGATCAACCCTGAAATCGTCTGGGCCAGCGCCGAGACGCGCATTGGCGACGAAGGCTGCCTGTCGGTGCCCGGCATTTACGACGGCGTCGAGCGTTCGCTGTCGGTCAAGGTCGAGGCACTGGACCTGGACGGCCAGCGCCAGATGCATGCGGCCGAAGGCATGCTGGCGGTCTGCATCCAGCATGAAATGGACCACCTGATGGGCAAGGTGTTTGTCGAATACCTGTCGCCGCTCAAGCGCAACCGCATCAAGACCAAGCTGGTCAAACAGAAAAAAGACGAGGAACGCGACGCGGTGCGCTGACCTGACGAGGAGGGGGGTGCCGCTTTGGGATGCTGGCTGCGCTGTCGACTCTTTAGAATCACGCCCCATGCGCGTTATTTTTGCCGGTACCCCTGACTTTGCCCGTGTGGCGCTTGCCGAGTTGCACAGCGCCGGTTTTGACATCCCCCTGGTGCTGACCCAGCCCGACCGTCCCGCCGGCCGGGGCCTGAAGCTGCAGGCGTCGGCCGTCAAGCAGTGGGCCGAAAGCCATCAGATTCCCGTGGCCCAGCCGCGAAGCCTGCGGCTGGACGGCAAATACCCTGAAGACGCTATTGCCGCGCGCGACGCGATGCACGCGGCGCAGGCCGATGCCATGGTGGTCGCCGCCTACGGGCTGATCCTGCCGCAGTGGGTGCTCGATTTGCCCCGGCTGGGTTGTTTCAACATTCACGCGTCCTTGCTGCCGCGCTGGCGCGGTGCGGCGCCCATCCACCGGGCCATCCAGGCCGGCGACGTTGAGACCGGCATCACCCTGATGCAGATGGATGCGGGGCTCGACACCGGCGACATGCTGGGGGTTGAAAAGCTTGCCATTCACGCCACCGACACCACCGGCACGCTGCATGACCGGCTGGCCGCGCTGGGCGGGAAAATGGTCGTGCAGGCGCTGAATCTGGCGGGCAGCGGCCAGCTGCAGCCGGTTCAGCAACCGACCGAAGGCGTGAGCTATGCCCACAAGATCGAAAAAGCCGAAGCGGCGGTCGACTGGACGCAGCCGGTGGCTGTGGTGGACCGGCACATCCGCGCCATGGCGCCGTTTCCCGGTGCCAGCACGCAGCTGGGTCTGGACACCCTGAAGCTGTGGAAATGCGAAATTGATAGCTGCTCACGCCCGCCGGATATGCGTGAAGGGGAGATTTTGTCTGCAAACGCCGAGGGCGTCCAAGTCGTTTGCCGTGATGGCGTGCTGGTGCTCACCGAACTGCAGCGCGCCAGCGGCAAGCGACTGGGCAGCGCCGACTTTTTGCGCGGCTTTGCGCTGGCGCCCGGCATGCTGTTCGGAAAGTGACGCCCGGTGTTCCTGCGCGCTGCCTACTACCGCCACACTGAGTTCCGCCAGGGCGCTCGCGACATGTTCGCCGTGGCGCCGGGCTTTGCCGCCTGGGGGATGATGACCGGCGTGGCCATGGTCAAGTCGGGCATGAGCGTTGTTGAGGCGGTCCTGATGACGGTGCTGGTGTACGCCGGCAGTGCGCAACTGGCCGCGATTCCGCTGCTCGTCGCGGGCGCGCCGGCGTGGGTGATTCTGGCCACGGCCTTTTGCGTCAACCTGCGCTTCGTGGTGTTCAGCGCGCATTTGCGGGCGTACCTGATGCATTTGCCCCGGTGGCAGCGCCTGCTGACCGGATTTTTGACGACCGACCTGAGCTATGTGCTGTTCGTGCGCCGCTTTCCCGCGCCCGGCGACGCGCCCGGCGAGCGCCTGGCGCAGCAGGCTTACCTGGCGGGCAACTGCGGGCTGTGCTGGGGCAACTGGGTCGGCAGCAGCCTGGTCGGCATCGCGCTCGCCAATTTCATCCCGAGCGCCTGGGGGCTGGGTTTTGCCGGCATCCGGGCATTGCTCGGCATCTCTTTTTCGCTGGTCACCACCCGGCTGCGCATCATCGCGGCGCTGGTGGCGGGCGCGGCGGCCGTGGCCGCATTTGCGCTGCCGCTCAAGCTCAACATCCTGGTGGCCATCGCCGCTGCGGTGGTCATTTGCCTGATGCTGGAACGCGCCGGCCTGGGCATGGCTGCCCGGATGCCGGTTGCAGCGCCTCAAGACAAGCCATGAACGAGACCGATTTCTGGACCCTCGCCACCATCGCCGGCATGGCCGGGGTGACGGTGCTCACCCGCTGCTTTTTCTTTTTGTCGGACAAGCCGTGGACCTTGCCGGACCTGGCCCGGCGGGGCCTGGACTATGCGCCGATTGCCGCGCTGGCGGCGGTGATCGTTCCCGAAATCGTCATGACGCAGGGCCACCTCATCGCGACCTGGCAGGATGCCCGGCTGTTCGGCACGGCGGCCGGCGTGGCCTGGTTTTTCTGGCGCCGGGGCGTGCTGGGCACCATCGTCAGCGGCATGGTGGTGTATTTGCTGCTGCACCTTGGCTTGGGCTGGTGAGATTGCCCCCACGGTCGCCCACTGCGTGTGGCTTCCTGCCCCCCGAGGGGGCCGCTGCGCCTGCGGCCCGGCAAAGCCGGTTCCGCGGCCCTTGCTGATGAATGTGGCCCCCCACGGTCGCCCACTGCGTGTGGCTTCCTGCCCCCCGAGGGGGCCGCTGCGCCTGCAGCCCGGCAAAGCCGGTTCCGCGGCCCT
>JBBSRS010000048.1:0-10237 GCA_038242795.1 Burkholderiales bacterium | reverse complement strand
AGCTGTTGCTCCAGCTGTTCGCGTGACAGCACCCGGTCGGCACCGAGCATGAACGCCTGCAACAAATCAAATTCCCGCGTGGACAGCGTGACCGGCTCGCCGGCCTGACGCACCGAGCGCGACGCCGGGTCAAGCACCACGTCCTGCGCGCTCAGGCATTCCTGCGGCTGGCCGTGCGCCCGGCGTACCAGCGCGCGCAACCGGGCGGCCAGCTCGTGCAAATCGACCGGCTTGACCACGTAATCGTCGGCGCCCACATCCAGCCCGCGAATCCGGTCCGGCACGGCATCGCGCGCGGTCAGCACCAGCACCGGCGTCAAAATGCCGGCACGGCGGATGTCGGCCAGCACGTTCAGCCCGTCCTTGCGCGGCAGCCCGAGGTCAAGTACGGCGGCTTCATAGGCCTGGGCGCGCAGTTCGCGCTCTGCGGCTTCGCCATCGCGCACCCAGTCCACCACAAAGCCCAGCTGGCGCAGGCCGGCCCGCAGGCCGTCACCCAATAAGGAATCGTCTTCAGCCAGCAGGATGCGCATGGGGGTCTTTCAGTCGTCGTTGTCGTGGTGGTGGTCTTTGTGGTGGTGATTATTGATCCGCAGTGCGTCCTGGGCGGCCGCGTTGTTCGGTGCCTCGGTCCACTGCCAGCCCCAAAAACCCATCACGCAGGCCAGCACCAGCGCCGCCAGAATGCGGTGGTTGCGCCTGGCCAGATCGGGTCCGGCGCCGGCAACGCGGCCGGTCAGCATGGGCAAAGCCTGGTTCTTGCGCCGAAACAGGCTCAGCAAGGCAATCAAGCCGATATGCACCAGCACCAGGGTCAGCAGGGTAGTGCCAAAAAATTCATGCACGTGTTTGAGCCATTTGCCGCCCCACCCCTCCCAGAATGCATAGCCGCTGAGCGTCAGCGGAATAATCACGGCCAGGATCAGCGCCACGGCCAGCGCCATCAGGAGGTTCTCGCCTTGACGCCAGGCCGGCAACAGTGTCGCCTGCGAAGTCACCTTGGGCAGCGATTTCAGCCAGACCGGCAGGCCCTTCAACTTGTGCCACAGCGCCAACAGCCGCACCTGACGCGGGCCGACCCAGCCCCACAACACGCGAAAAACCAGCAGCCCGGCCAGCGTGTAACCCAGCGTCACGTGCACCCGCTGCCAGCGATCACCGTCGGCCGTCAGGTAGGCACCGGCAAAGCTCAGCGCCATCAGCCAGTGCAGCATGCGCGTGGTGGCGTCGGTCACGCGGCGGGTGGCGGGCCGGGGCGACTGGGTTTGCGGGGCAGCCGGTTCGGCGGAAGGTTGTGAAGAAGGAAAGGTATGGGCGGTCATGGATGACGACTCCTGTTTTAGCTTGCCTTCATGGTGCGGCCGCGTTCTTAGCGCTTTCTTAAGCGGCCATGCAGCCACCTCAGACGCACTTAAGCCGGTGTCGCCAGACTCTGGAGGCACGCAGCCCCGCAAGGTAAGCTTTGCGCCTGTATTTCCGTTAACCACCCGTGCCCTGCCAAAACCATTCGCCATGAATTTCAACGACCTCGCCGATGACCCCGAAGACACCCAGCACAGCCCGGCCGAGCGCGCGTCGGCTGCCTCGCGCAGCACCTGGGTCAGCGTGGCGGTCAACATTGTGCTGTCGGCCGCGCAGATCAGCGTGGGCATCCTGTCGAAATCACAGGCGCTGATAGCCGACGGCATTCATTCGCTGTCTGACCTGGTGTCTGATGTCGTCGTGCTGTTCGCCAGCCACTACAGCCAGAAGGACGCCGACGAAGACCATCCCTATGGCCATCAGCGGTTTGAAACCGCAGCCTCGCTGGCGCTGGGTGTGATTCTGTTGGCCGTGGGCGGCGGCATGCTGTGGTCAGCCGTTGGCAAGCTGCAGGCACCCGACACCGTGCCGCAGGTGCATGCCAGCGCGCTTTGGGTGGTGGGCTGCGCCCTGATCGCCAAGGAAACCCTGTTTCGCTACATGCTGGCCGTGGCCAAGCGCGTCAAGTCGAGCATGCTGGTGGCCAATGCCTGGCATGCCCGGTCGGACGCGGCTTCGTCGCTGGTCGTGGGCATCGGCATCATCGGCAACCTGGCGGGCTACCCGATCCTGGACCCGATTGCCGCATTGATCGTCGGCTTCATGGTCGCCCGAATGGGCTGGAGCTTTGGCTGGGACGCCATGCACGACCTGATGGACCGCGCCGCGAACGAGCAGGAAGTCGAGGCGATTCGCCGCACGCTGCTGGAAACCCCCGGCGTCAGGAATGTGCACGACGTGCATACGCGCAAGATGGGCGACCTGATCGTGGTCGATGCGCATATCGAGGTGGATGCGTCCATCACGGTCGAAGCCGGCCATGACATTGCGGTTGAAGCGCGCCAGCGCGTGCTGAAGCGCCACCGGGTGCTGAACCTGATGACGCATGTCGACCCGTGGCGGCGTCCCGACCGGGACCATGCGCCGCCAACCCGATCGGGGCCGGTTGTCACGCCTTGAGCGCCGTCGCAGGCGGCACGAAGTCGCCCGCCGCCTACAGCATTCGTGAGTTCAGGCCGACGATGGCGACGGCATGCGCTTGACACACTGGTGCGCGGAAAGGCCTGGATGTTCCAAGGCGACCGAAAAAAATCATGAACTTTCAACATTTCTACCAGCTTGCCAAAAAATCGGTCGTCGCCTGGATCGACGACTACGCGCCGAGCATGGGTGCGGCCATTTCCTACTACACGGTGTTTTCGATTGCGCCGCTGATGATCATCGTGATTGCGGTGGCCGGCTTTGTCTGGGGGCGCGAGGCGGTGCAGGGCGAGATCGTCGGCCAGTTGTCCGGCCTGATCGGCAAGGAGGGTGCGCAGGGCATCCAGGCATTGATTGAAAGCGCCAACCAGCCAACGCAGGGGCTGGTCGCCACGGCGATCAGCATCGTGGTGCTGGTCATTGGTGCAACAACGGTTTTCGCCGAGTTGCAAAGTGCGCTGGACCGCATCTGGCGGGCCCCCAAGGCACCGCAGGTGTCGGGCCTCTGGGCCATCCTGCGCAGCCGCCTGCTGTCGCTGGGTTTCATTCTGGGGCTCGGGTTTTTGCTGCTGGTGTCGCTGGTCAGCGGCGCGGCTCTGACCGCTTTTGGCAGCTGGATCGGCAGGCTGTTGCCAGGCTGGGAAAATTTGCTCTTTGTCATCAACATCGTGTTTTCCATCGGCATTGCCACCGTTCTGTTTGCGATGATTTTCAAGGTCATGCCCCAGGTCAAGGTCGGCTGGCGCGACGTGTGGACAGGTGCGTTGGTCACGGCAGTGCTCTTTGAGGTAGGCAAGTGGCTGATCAGCCTGTACATCGGAAAAAGCAGCATCACCTCGTCCTTTGCAGCCGCCGGCTCATTGGTGGTGCTGCTGGTCTGGGTGTACTACTCGGCACAAATCTTTTTGCTGGGTGCCGAATTCACCTGGGTGTTTGCCAATGAACATGGTTCGCTGGCCGGTCAACCCAAGCAAGACCCTACTGCGCTTCCGCCAGACTCCCCGGGCACTTCCAGCGACAAGCACAAGCCTGCCAGCTCGCTGCCCGACCTGCCGCTGCAGGGTGATCTGGTGGTCATTGGCCCTTTTTCGTCACGCCCCGACCCCGTCGCCAGAGAGTTGGGCCCGAAAGGACCGCGCCCTGTCAGCCTGAAGGAACGCGCCGTCGTGTATGCGGGCAGCGCCGCTGCCTACCTGGCACTGCGCTTGCTGTTCAAGCGCAAAGGCAAAGGCCGAGGGCGCACAGGATTGCCGGGTTCCTGAGGGGCAAATCCAGGCGCTGCGAAAAGCGTCTGCCTTCCTGTCCTGCTGCCGCTCGCTGCTCGCCTTTGAGCGCCCAACATCACCAGACCCCCTGTTTTTTGAGGCGCTTACCCGATGGGGTTCGCGATGCAACAGCATCAAACAACCCTGTTTCGCTGACGGGGTTTGCACCAGCAGCCATTGATTGAATAGCAAATTGTGCCAATTCGCTTGCCCGGCATGCGCGAAGTCCAGTGCGGACTTTGCATGCCTGTCAGGGTCAGCGTTGGGCCCATGCCAGCTACAGCGCTGAAGCAACGCGCTGTTTGCGGACGTCAATCACCGGCAGCGCGCAACGCCAGGTTGTTGAGCTTGTCCAGACGCGCCGGCCAGTTGCGTGTCTGCGCGCCCTGCAGCAGGATGCGGCCCCAGGCCAGCCAGGCATCCCAGCCAATGCGCTTGTCCCATGACGTTCCCCAACCCGCCAGCATCTGCAGCCCGCTGGAGGCGGCCGCTTCGGCGCGCGCGAAATCCCCTGCTGTGAGGTACAGCTGCGCCAGCACAATCTGCGGCTCGCCGACCCACGGGTTGAGCGCCACCGCTTGCTCCAGCACGGCGGTGGCCACGTCGGCGTCCACCAGCGGCTGGTCCTGCTGGATCACCGACCAGTACAGCGACAGGGCCGCGGCTTCATCGCACGGCTCCAGCAGCCTGCGGCACTGGTCAAAGACCGGCGGCATGGGCAGCAGACCCTCAAGGGCCGGGTGGCGAAGCGCCGCACCAAGCTGCGCCGCCTGCGTGACCATGCGCGACGTGGGCCGCATCGGGCCGGGCCACAGCGACGCCGCCCAGTGCACCGGCGCTGCCAGCGTGTTGCGGTGGTCGGGGTAGCGCGAAAAGATGTCGTCCTGCCAGCTGTACCACTGCTCGGCTGTGTCGGCGATGGTCAGAACCGTGAAGGCGGCCACTTCTTCGGCTGCCAGCGGTTGCGTCTGGCCATCCGCCTCAAGCAGCAGACTGCCATCGGCCGCCATGCCGCCTTGCAGCACAGCCTGCACAAAGCGGGTGCGCGACATCGTGCAAAACAGGTGAACCAGCCGCTCCGCTTCCGCGCCAACCAGTTCGCGCAGGCGGGCGCGTTCGCTGGCCGGGTCGAACTTCACCAGATCCACATAGGCGTTGCCATACACGCTGTGCAGCAGGCCCAGCATCCGCACCTGCACCGGTTGCTGCCACAGCGTCAGGGTGCGCGCCACACCCTGCAAATGGTGGCGAAAGGTGCCGGCCTTGTGCCAGTCCTGGCCCACATTGCGCGCCAGCACAGTGGGCAGCACCGGGCCCAGGTCGGCATCGTGGGTCAGCCATTCCTCGTCCAGCAGCGCGACGGCGCGTTCGAACAAGGTGCGGTCAAGGGGGTGAAATTCAGGACTCATCGGTTCTCCATCGTGAACAGTCGGTTTTCAGGCGCGGCGCGCTGCATGCCGCCGCCAGGCCTTTCGACAGGCGGTTCATTGTGACCGCTGCAGCCAGGCTGTGGCGGCAGACGGCGGATGGGCAAAGCCGACTAGATGTCGCGTTCTGCAATTGCCGCAACGGCAAGCCGCTCGCTTTCCCGCATGAAGTGGATGGCCTTCTCAACGCCGTGCCTTTTTTCGATCGCCCTTCCAATCGGCTCGATCAACGCTTTCAATTCCAGGAGCGTTGAGGCCCGTTCAATGCGAAGCTGGTGGATCAAACCCCGAAGCCCCAGCAAGGCCTTGGTCTGCTCGACCAGGTAGCCATACAGCGCATTGAATCGTTCAAGTTTGCGGGCTGGCGTTGCGGCCAAAGGCGCCACCGCCTCGGTCTGGGTTGGTATTTTTCCTTCTGAAGGCGCGGCGCTGCCTTTGTATTTCCGGTCGATGAAACCGCCGTGGACCAAAATCTCCAGTCCATCGACCGGCAAATTAACCTCCTGGGCCAGCCGGCTGACTTCGTCCGACTCCCGCACGCCGTCGACCAGAATCAGCACGCTCACCAGCCTGGCGTCAAGGCTGCGCATGGGCGACAGCAGTTCATTCATGCCCTTTTCTGTCTTTTTGTAAACGGCCATAAAGGTGCACTTCTTTTAAAGCACTCAGTCTACAAAAGTTTGCCCACCCTGGCAGTTGACATGTCCGGCCCTGCACAGGCAGTTGGGTCGGCAGCAAACAACCCAGTGGCAAGAACTTTTTTAGACAGCACGGGTCATCATGGTGAAGAGGTTCGCCACAGCAGCCTCAACCATCCAGGCTGGATTCACCCATGCTGCATGGCTTGATTCACCCTCCATGCTTCTCTGAATTTCACACAGCAAAGGACCGGACAGCTCGCACAAGTTTCCTCGTGATACAAAAAATCAGCACACTCTTTGCAGTTGAGGTGTTGCCAAGCCAGCATGTCCAACCAAATGACTGAATTCAAATGGGGATCCTGCCTGGGCGCAACGGCTAAATCAGGGTTCTGGTGCCTGCCTTGCCAAAAAAACATGCCCCGACCCCCTTCTCCTTTGCCCTCGCCGAACCGGCCACGCAAGTCGCATATTCTGGCCATCGTTCTCTGGAGCCTGGTTGCGGCAGCAGGCTACGGGCTTTACAGCGAACGCCTGGTGATTCCCGAGCGATTCAATCCCTGGGCGCCGCTTGATGTCATGGCGCCGCCCAACCTGCTGACCTCCTACAAACTCTCGCGCGTGCGCAGCAACCCTGAACAATGCCTGGTCGCGCTGGCGCAGACCGGCATGCAGTACGACGTGTTGCCCGACCGCACCACGGCGCCGGGCTGCGGTTTTGACAATGCCGTGCGCTTGAAACAGGCGGGCGTTCGCATCGGTGCACCGCTGTCGCTCAGTTGCCCGATGGCGCTGTCGTTTTTCATGTGGGAAAAGCATTCGCTCCAGGCCGCCGCGCAGCAGCATTTCGGCCAGCGTGTGGCCGCCATTGACCACCTGGGCAGTTACGCCTGCCGCAACATCAACCGGGGCGAAGGCAACTCGCCCGAAGCGCCAGGCGGCGCGCGAAGCCGGCATGCCACGGCCAATGCACTGGACATTGCCGGCTTCACGCTCGAAAAAGGCCAGAAAATCACGGTGTTGAAGGACTGGCCGCAGACTGCCAGCCCGTCAGCCGCGGAACCGCAATGGCAGTTTCTGAGCGAAGCGCATGCCGGAGCCTGCCGGTTTTTCAATGGCGTGCTGGGCCCCGGCTACAACCTGGTGCACCGCAACCATTTCCACCTGGAAACCGGTGGCTACAGCATGTGCCGATAAGGCAAACCCGCATCGTTCGCTATTCAATCGATAGCTGACAGCGCATACCTGGCGTGAGCAATCGATCGATTTGACATGAAAAATTGACTCGTTGAACTATCTGAACCTTGATCAGCTGCCGCTCAGTCACGCGCCTGCATGCGCCGCCCGGAATGCTGGCGATGGCACCGTTTGTCCTTGCGGTCCCTTGACTGGCTCCAGAGCAACAGCCCCAGCCCGACCACGGCAGAAACCACCACCGTTTTCTGGATGGCGGCCTGCCGGTTGTATTTGAACTCGGCCTTGCCGCCCATTTCGGCGAACAGGTTGGGCACATGGCCGCGCATCAGGTCGGCGCCCAGGCCCTCGACCATGTTGACCCGGTCGGCGAACAGCAAGATCATCCAGTGGCGCAGATCGCTTTCGCTGTAGCGGAAGGCGGCGCGCCGCAGCATGCCGCTCATCCCCGAGGGCGGTTGCGGCGTGCCAAAGATCGGCGTGATCGAGGGTCGCTCGATGGACTGCAGGATCTCGACGGTTTGCGCCTGCTGCGCCGGCGCGTGGGAATGGTCGCCTTCAAGCCGCGCCGGCATGCGCTCCATGGGATAGGCTGGGCGCATGGCATGGTCCAGGTCGGCGCCCCAGCCCTTGATGTGGGCAAACCGGGCGGGAACTTCACGCGTTTTTTCTGACGTATCGGTGATGTGGTTCATGACAGGTGCCTCCTTCAGGATGAAGCCATTGCACGCGGCGGCACCAGCACCGTCTTGATGCAGTTGTCGAGCTTGCTGGAAAACATGTGGTACGCGTCGGCCACTTCTTCCAATGGCATGCGGTGCGTGATGACCTCGCTGGGCTTGATGCGGCCGGCCTGGATATGCTCGATCAACCGGGGCAGGTGGCGCTTGACGCTGGCCTGGTTCATGCGCAGCGTCAGCCCCTTGTTGACGGCGTTGCCAATCGGGATCGCGTTGAAGGTCGGGCCATAAACGCCGACGATGGACACCTTGCCGCCCTTGCGCACCGAGTTGATGCACCAGTGCAGCACCGTGGCCGAGCCGCCCTGCAGCTTGAGCTTGATACCGGTCAGCGACTGTGCAAAGTTGCCAGCCGCCTCGCAGCCCACGGCGTCGATGCAGACATCGGCGCCCATCCAGTCGGTCATTTTCTTGATGTGCAGCGCCATGTCGTCCACCTCCTTGAAGTTGACGGTTTCGCACTGGGCAAACTTTTTCACGAATTCCAGCCGGTAGTCCACATGGTCGACCACGATCACCCGGCCGGCGCCCAGCAGCCAGGCCGACTTGGCGGCAAAAATCCCGACCGGTCCGGCGCCGAACACCACCACGGTCTCGCCTTCGCGGATGTCGCCCATTTCAGCGGCCTGGTAGCCGGTCGGGTAGGAATCGGTGAGCAGCACCGCATCGTCCAGGTCCAGGTCAGCGGGAATCACCGTCGGGCCGACATCGGCCATTGGCACGCGCACATATTCGGCCTGGCCGCCGTCATAGCCGCCGGTGGTGTGCGAATAGCCGTAAATGCCGCCCACCGCACTGGCTTCCGGGTTGACGTTGTGGCAGTTGCTGTACAGCTCGCGCCGGCAAAAAAAGCAGGCGCCACAAAACACGTTGAAGGGCACCAGCACCTGGTCGCCCACCTTGAGGTTCTGCACCGACGCACCCACTTCCTCCACCACGCCGGTGAACTCGTGGCCAAAGGTCGTGCCCACGCGGGTGTCGGGCACCAGGCCGTGGTACAGGTGCAGGTCCGAGCCGCAAATACAGGCCCGGTTGACGCGAATGATGGCGTCGCCCGGGTGTTCGATGTACGGCGCGGATTTTTGCTCAGCGCGCACCCGGTAGGGGCCGCGGTAGTTCATTGCCAGCATGTTTGCTCCTTGGTTCAGAAGGTCGATGGAGACAACCACGGTAATGAAGGCCACCGCCCGCCTGCGTAGGCTGGCCAGCGAAGCCAGGGTAAGCGCCCGGCGATGCGTGGCTCGGAAGACGCCCATGACAGGCAAGGTGAGCGGCCGTTGGATTGGCAATGGACAGCACCAAGCCGCCGCCTGGCGCATGAAAAATTTGAGAAAAACCTTCTCTTGCGCACTTCCCGCATGCACAACCAGCTATTAATTCAATGGCAGTCCGATGAAAGAACTGATGCCGGACTTGCGGGCGTGGCAATACCGCGAACGACTGGCGAAAGGGCGGGGCTTAAAATTGCCGGTTCTGGCCGCAACCCATCGCAGCCCCCAACCGGCTTTGGGCGATTTCGCTTCTGCCTTCTTTCCGAGCAACCTCTCCATGCCCTTTTCCTCCCTCGGCTTTTCGCCGGCCCTGCTGCCCGTGCTGTCGCGCGCAATTGCCGACATGGGCTACCTGGCGCCCACGGCGGTTCAAACTGCCGCGATTCCCGCCATCTTGCAAGGCCGCGACATCGTGGCCTCGGCCCAGACCGGCTCCGGCAAGACGGCGGCGTTCGCCCTGCCCTTGCTGCACCGGCTGGCCGAACCACCGGCTGGCGCCCGGCGGCGCATTCGCGGCCTGGTGCTGGTGCCGACGCGTGAACTGGCAGCCCAGGTGGGCGAAGCCATCGTCGGCCTGGCCAAATACCTGCCGCAGCGGCTCAAGGTGGCCGTGGTGTTCGGCGGCGTGTCGATCAATCCGCAGATGATGAACCTGCGCGGCGGCGCCGACATCATCGTCGCCACGCCGGGCCGGTTGATCGACCTGATCGACCACAACGCGCTGACGCTGGACGCGGTTGAAACCCTGGTGCTCGATGAAGCCGACCGGTTGCTGGACCTCGGCTTTGGCGAAGAATTGGGCCGCATCCTGGAACTGTTGCCGGCGCAACGCCAGAACCTGTTTTTCTCGGCGACCTTTCCACCGGCCATCGAAGCGCTGGCCGCCCGCATGCTGCGCGAACCCCTACGCATTGAAGTGCAGGCCGCGCCGCAGGCCGAGCCCGACATTGCGCAGCGCGCCATCGAAGTCGATCCGAGCCGGCGCACGCAGCTGCTGCGCCACTTGGTGCTGACCGAAAAATGGGGCCGGGTGCTGGTGTTCGTCGCCACCAAGCATGCGGCCGAGATCGTGGCCGACAAGCTGCGCAAGGCCGACATCGAGGCCGAGCCCTTTCATGGCGAACTGAGCCAGGGCAAACGCACCCAGGTGCTGCTTGATTTCAAGGAAAAGCGGGTGCAGGTGGTGGTGGCCACCGACGT
>JBBSRS010000047.1:0-10314 GCA_038242795.1 Burkholderiales bacterium | reverse complement strand
GGAATTATGGCGCACGCCCTGAAGACCAGGACGCACCAGAAAAACCGTTTGCATACTATTTATTTGATAGCTGGTTGCGCTTGTGCAGCCTGCGCAATCGCCGTATTTGACTGCTAATCGCGTGATTCAGCCATGACGAGTGCCAGTGGGCGCGCCGCCCGTATCATCACTTCACGACCCGCCCCCCGCCTTACCGGACTCCGCCATGACAACAGCCTCCGCCGTGCTTGATGCCGCCGCCCTTTACCCGGCCCTGGCGCAGGTGCAGCCTTCGCTCGCCGACGTGCGGCCGGCCCTTGCGCCTGTCAGCGTGCCGGCCGGCACGGTGCTGTTTGAGGAAAACGCGCCCTGCCAGGGCTTTCCGCTGGTGCTGGCGGGCGAGATCAAGGTGTTGCGCAGTTCGGGCGATGGCCGCTCGCTGGAGCTGTACCGGGTGGTGCCCGGCGAGCTGTGCCTGGTGTCGTCGGCCTGCCTGTTTCGCACCCAGCCGATGTCGGCGCATGGCGTGACGACCCGGCCCAGCACGCTGCTGTTGATTCCGCCCGAGGTGTTCAACCGCTGGCTGGAAACGCCGGCCTTTCGCAACGAGGTGCTGGGCCTGTTCGCCGAACGCATGGCCGACCTGACCGGCCTGATCGACGCGGTGGCCTTTCAGCGTTTGGACCAGCGGCTGGCCGCCGCGCTGCTGGGCCGGGGCACCCACCTGTCGCTGACGCACCAGGCGCTGGCCGACGAACTGGGCACGGTGCGCGAAATCGTCTCGCGCCTGCTGCGCCGCTTCGAGCGCGAAGGCTGGGTGGAACTGGCGCGCGAGCACATTCACATCCTGGACAGCACCGCGCTGCGCGCCGTGGCCGCCGGCCTGCCCGCCTGAACCGCGCGCCCGCCAATATGAGGGTTGCGTGACCCAGGTCACAGACCGGCCGTTCGGCAAGGCGTCCAATTCAAGCCATCAACCACTTCACTTCAAGGGGAAACAACCATGAAATCCAACGTCGGCGGCATCGACCGCATCCTTCGCATCGCCATCGGCCTGCTGCTGATCGGCCTGGCCGCGACCGGCACCATCGGCGTGTGGGGCTGGCTGGGCCTGCTGCCGCTGGCGACCGGCTTCATCGGCTGGTGCCCCCCGTATGCACTGTTCGGCTGGAACACCTGCGCGGTGAAAAACAGACACTGAACGCTTGAGGGCACAGCGCATCCACAGCTTCTGAAAAGGGCGTTTTGATCGGGCTGGCCGGCGTGCTGACAGCGCATCGTGGGCCCTGTGCCCGCAGGCGCCATCCCCAGAGGCATTGCTGGCCATAAGCCTGCAAACCATGATTGTTTAGCCTGAATGCACCCGCCAGTTAGCACAAGTCCCGGCGACGGCGCGTCATAAAGCCTAAAATTAAGCGGTGAAACCCCAAAATATCCTGAACGCCGACCTGCACTGCCATTCCGTCGTGTCTGACGGCACCATGACACCCGAAGCACTCGCACAGCGCGCCCAACTCAACGGCGTCGAGTTGTGGGCGCTGACCGACCATGACGAAATCGGTGGCCAGCACCGGGCTGCTGCTGCTGCCAAGGCGCAAGGCATGGCCTACCTGACCGGCACCGAGATTTCCGTGACCTTTGCCGGCGAGACGGTTCACATCGTCGGCCTGGGTTTTGACCCTGACGATGCGGCCTTGCGGCAGGGCCTGCACAACACCCGCAACGGCCGCGAACAGCGCGCCCGGGAAATGTCGGACTCGCTGGACAAAGCGGGCATTCATGGCGCCTTCGAAGGCGCGCTCAAATTCGTCGGCAACCCCGAACTGATTTCCCGCACCCACTTTGCCCGCCACCTGGTGGAATCGGGTATCTGCAAGGAAACCAGTGAAGTCTTTCGCAAATACCTGACCGAAGGCAAGCCCGGCTACGTGCCGCACCGCTGGGCGACCCTGAAGGATGCCGTCAGCTGGATCACGCAGGCGCAGGGCATGGCGGTGATTGCGCACCCTGGCCGCTACAACTTCTCGGCCAACGCCGAATATGCGCTGTTCACCGAATTCAAGGCGCATGGCGGGCGCGGGGTGGAAGTCGTCACCGGCAGCCATTCCCGGCAGGAATTCATCAAGTATGCCGAAACGGCCAAGGAATTTGGCCTGGCGGCCTCGCGCGGCAGCGATTTTCACAGCCCCGACGAAAGCCATACCGACCTGGGCACGCTGCCCTTCCTGGCTGGCGACCTGACGCCGGTCTGGGAACTGCTGGCCGGCCGCATCCAGGCATGAGCGGCGCGGACAGGGCATCTCCGAACACACTGGCGGGGATTGGATTCCTGGTGGCGGCCGTGGCCTGCTTTGCCGTGCTCGACACCACCACCAAGGTCATTTCGCTGAGCGTTCCTGTGGTCATGGCGGTGTGGTTTCGCTACGCCTTCCAGGCCATTGCCACCACGGTCGCCATGCTGCCTTCACGCGGCTGGAGTTTGCTGCGAACCGCCCATCCGAAGTTCCAGTGCCTGCGCGGCGTGCTGCTGCTGACGACAAGCATGTTTGCATTTTTCAGCCTCAAGCACATGCCGGTGGGGGAGTTCACGGCGATTGTCATGATCACGCCGCTGGTCATCACGCTGCTGGCGTCGCTCACGCTGGGTGAACGGGTTTCCGTGCTGCGCTGGGCGCTGGTGATTGGCGGCTTCGTCGGCACGCTGATCATCATCCGGCCGGGCGGAAACCAATTCAGCTGGGCCATGCTGCTGCCGCTGGGTCTGGTGATTTCCCATGCCTGGTTCCAGATTCTGACCAGCCGGCTGGCGCGCACCGAAGACGCGGTCACGATGCATTTCTACACCGGCTGGGTTGGCACGCTGCTGGCATCGCTGGCGTTGCCGTTTGCCTGGACTTCGCTGGACTCATGGACGCTGTGGGCCGGCCTGGGGCTGATGGGCCTGATGGGCACCGTCGGGCACTTCATGATGATCCTGGCCTATGCCCGCGCCCCGGTGTCCACCCTGACGCCTTTTTTGTATGCCCAGATCGGCTTTGCGATGCTGGGGGGCTGGCTGGTGTTTTCCCATGTTCCCGACGACCTGTCGCTGCTCGGCATGGGCATGATTGCCGTGTGCGGCGCCACCGGCGCATGGCTGGCCGTGCGCGAAAGCCGTGTCCTCATCCAAGCCACTGAATCCTGAAAGGTTTGCCATGGCCCAGTTATTTGAAATGCATCCCGAGAATCCGCCGGTGCGCCTGCTCAAGCAGGCCGTGGCCCTGATCCAGCGTGGCGGCATTGCCGCCGTGCCCACCGACTCCAGCTATGCGCTGGTTTGCCAGCTCGATGACAAGGCGGCAGCCGACAGCCTGCGCCGCATTCGCGGGGTGGACGACAAGCACCACCTGACGCTGCTGTGCCGCGACCTGAGCGAGCTGTCCAACTATGCGCGGGTCGACAACAAGCAGTTCCGGCTGCTCAAGGGCGCCACCCCCGGGCCTTACACCTTTATCCTGGAAGCCAGCAAGGAAGTGCCGCGCCGCCTGAGCCATCCGTCGCGCAAGACCATTGGCCTGCGCGTGCCCGACCACAAGACCCTACAAGCCCTGCTGGAACTGCATGGCGGCCCGTTGCTGGCCACGACGTTGATTCCGCGCGGCGAAACCGAATCCATCAGCGACCCGCAGGACATTCCCGGCCCGCTGGAGCGCGAGCTCGCCGCCGTGATCGACGCCGGCGCCTGTTACAAGGAACCGACCACCGTGGTCGACCTGACGCCGATGGCCGACGGCGACGACCCGGTGGTGGTCCGCCAGGGCCGGGGCGAACTGGCACCGCTGGGACTCTGAAGCACGGCTATCAGGCGTCTGACACAATTCAAGCCATGGACATTGCCAACCTGATTCAAACCGTCGCCCTTTATGCACTGCCCGTGCTGTTCGCCATCACGGTGCATGAAGCGGCGCACGGCTACGCGGCGCGTCATTTTGGCGACAACACGGCCTACCTTCAGGGCCGCATGACACTGAACCCGCTCAAGCACATCGACCCGGTGGGCACGATCCTGATGCCGCTGATGCTGTACTTCGCCACGTCGGGCGCCTTTTTGTTCGGCTACGCCAAACCGGTTCCGGTGAATTTCGGCGCCTTGCGCAACCCCAAGCGCGACATGGTCTGGGTGGCGCTGGCCGGTCCGGCTTCGAACTTTGCGCAGGCCATTTTTTGGGCGCTGCTGCTGGTGGTCCTGGCGGCCACGGACATGCAGGAACCTTTTTTCCTGAAGATGGCGCAGGCCGGCATTCTGGTCAACCTGGTGATGTGGGCGTTCAATCTGTTCCCGCTGCCGCCGCTGGACGGTGGCCGCATCCTGGTCGGCCTGCTGCCCTGGAAGCAGGGGCAGATGGTCTCGCGCCTTGAACCCTGGGGCTTTTTCATCGTGATGGGCCTGGTGCTGGCCGGCGTCGTCGGCACCTTGTGGCTGCGTCCGCTCATGACCTTCGGCTACGCCCTGATCAACCTCCTGATCTCTCCACTGGCGTTCCTGCTGCGCTGATTTTCCATTTCCATTTTCCGCATGACCCCCACTTCTTCCGCACCGCCCCAGCGTTTCCTGACCGGCATCACCACGACCGGGACCCCGCACCTGGGCAACTTTGTCGGCTCGATCCGTCCCTCCGTGGCTGCCAGCCGCCTGCCCGATGTGCAGAGCTTTTATTTCCTGGCCGACTACCACGCGCTGATCAAGTGCGGCGACCCGGCGCGCATCCAGCGCTCGACGCTCGAAATTGCCGCCAGCTGGCTGGCCGCCGGGCTGGACCCGGAGCGCGTGATGTTCTACCGCCAGTCCGACATTCCGGAAATCACCGAACTCACCTGGCTGCTGACCTGCGTCACCGGCAAGGGCGTGCTGAACCGCGCCCATGCCTACAAGGCCTCCAGGGACAAGAACGATGCTGCCGGCAACGACCCGGATGCCGATGTCACCGCCGGCCTGTTCATGTACCCGGTGCTGATGGGCGCCGACATCTTGATGTTCAAGGCGCACAAGGTGCCGGTCGGCCGCGACCAGATCCAGCACATTGAAATGGCGCGCGACATGGCGCAGCGCTTCAACCACCTGTATGGCGACCACCTGGTGCTGCCCGAAGCGGCCATCGAGGAATCCGTCGCCCTGCTGCCCGGCCTGGACGGCCGCAAGATGAGCAAGAGCTACGACAACACGATTCCGCTGTTCACGCCGCGCGAACCATTGCGCAGGCTGATTGCCGGCATCGTCACCGACTCGCGCGCACCGGGAGAAGCCAAAAACACCGAAGGCTCTGCCCTGTTCCAGATCTACCAGGCGTTTGCGAATGAAAGCGAAACCGCTGCGCTGCGCCAGGCGTATGCCGACGGCATTGGCTGGGGCGATGCCAAGCAGATGCTGTTCGAGCGCATCGACCACGAAGTCGCCCCGATGCGCGAACGCTACCAGGACCTGATCGCCCATCCGCAGGAAATCGAAAAGCTGCTGCAAGCCGGCGCCGAAAAGGCACGGGCGGTGGCGTCGCCGTTCATGGGCGAACTGCGGCGCGCCGTCGGCCTGCGCAGCCTGGGTTCTTCCGCCCCGTCTGCCCGGAAAAGCAAGGCAGCCAAAACTGCAGCCCCGGCTTTCAAGCAATACCGCGAAAAAGACGGCCGGTTCTACTTCAAGCTGCTCGACGCGGAGGGGCGATTGCTGTTGCAAAGCCTTGGGTTTGATGCCCCCAAAGAGGCGGCGCTGGCCATTTCCACCCTGCAAAAAGAGGGTTCAAGCGCACTGGCCGGGCTGCACAAGATGCTGGAAACGACGCCAGGGACCAGCCCAGGCGAACTCGACACGGCGCTGGCGTTCTTCAGTGCTTCCGAAGACTGAAACGGGTTTCTTCTCGTACAAATGCAAAAAGGCCGGTTTGAAAACCGGCTTTTTTTTGCTTGAAAACTGCAAAATAGGCATAGGTTGCGCCCACAAAGCAATTTAGGCGTCAAATAACCGTTTTGCGCTTAAACAGCATGTGCAAAAAGCTATTGATTAAATAGCAAAAAAGCGTTGGATGCCGCGAACTCTGTCAGTGCGCACCAGCGCGGTTTTGCGTCAAGCCTTGTCGATCTTGTCTTTCACGACTTCCTTGGCATCGCCCACGTTTTTCTGGGTTTTGCCTTCGGCCTGCTTGGCCATGCCCTTGGCCTGTTGCTCGGTGCTGCCGGTCATCTCGCCCGCCTTGGACTGCACCTTGCCCGCAACATCCTTCACGGCGCCCTTGACTTGATCCTTGTTCATGACGAAATCCTTTTCCAAGTTGATGATGGGTTCAGATTAATGGCCCCTGGTCGTCCAGAAAACAGGAATTCGACGCAAAAACGCGTGGGCAGCTTCCTACAGGCAAGCATTCTCAACGAAAGCATTTGCTTTGCCTTCACCCATCCTCTCAGACAACCACCACAAAATAAGCAGCATTTTTTTCGTATACGATATAACAAATACAAATCTGGACACCCATGCTGCCCTGGTTCACCGAATCTTCTGCCGATCGCCTGGTCGATGTTCGCGACACGTCGCTGGCCAAACTGGTGCGCGACGACATGCTCGCGCTGATCTTGAAAGGCGAGCTGGTGCCTGGCCAGCGCATCAACGAGCCCGACGTGGCCAGCCGGCTCAAAGTGTCGCGCGTGCCGGTACGCGAGGCCTTGCGTGAACTTGAGAGCTCGGGATTGGTGGTGTCGCGCAAGCATTCGGGCGTTTTTGTGCGCCAGCTGCAGACCACTGAAATCCGCGACCTTTACCAGATGCGCGGCCTGCTCGACGGCTTTGCCGGACGCTGCGCGGCCAGCCTGCCCGACAGCGAACGCCAGGCGCTGGGGACGCTTCTGGGCAAGTCGGCCGATGCCATTCGGGAAGCGGCCGGCCGCCACGACGTGCAGCGCTACTACGGAGAAAACCTGCATTTCCACTGGGCCATCGTCGAGTCGGCGGGCAACGGCCAGCTGATCGAGACCTACCGGGGCATCGTGCAAAAGCTGCACCTGTCGCGCCTGAAGAACCTGTCGCAGGACCTGGGCATGCAGGCGTCGATGGCCGAGCATGTGGAGATCGTGCAGGCCATCCTGGGCAGCGACCCGCTGCGCTGCGAAACCCTGATGGCGCACCACGTGGGCGATGCCTATGCGCGGCTGCGCGACGCCGTGCTGCCGCCTGTCCTGCAAGCGGCGGTGCCCTTGCCGGCCTCAACACCCGAATAAAACGCAGCCCGAAGACCGGTTCCCAGCCGGCAGCGGCATTCCCTCATCCATCACCGGAGACAACCCCATGAAACGACGCACCCTGCTGCAGGCCGCGCCTGCACTGCTCTTCACCCCCGGCCTGGCCTTTGCCCAGACGCCCTACCCGAACAAGCCGATCCGCTACATCGTTCCGGTGTCGGCGGGCGGCGGCAGCGACATGGTGGGGCGCACCCTGACCGAGCGCTGGGGCAGCCTGCTCAAGCAGCCTTTCATCGTCGACAACCAGGGCGGCGGCGGCGGCGTGATTGCCGCGCAGACCACGGCGCGCGCGGCGCCCGACGGCTACACGCTGATGCAGGGCTATGTGGCGACGCACGGCACCAGCCCGGCCACGCGCAAGCTGCCTTACGACGCGGTCAAGGACTTCACCGCCATCGGCATGATCGGCGCGACCCCCAACGTGCTGGTGGTCAATGCCAGCCTGCCGGTCAAGACGGTGCGCGAATTTGTCGAGTACGTGAAGAAGAATCCGGGCCGCGTCAGCTACGGCTCGGCGGGCCAGGGCTCGCTGACCCACCTGACGATGGAGTTGTTCAAGCAGCAGATCGATTCCTTCATGGTGCACATTCCCTACCGGGGCGTGGCACCGGCCTTCACCGACCTGATCGGCGGGCAGACGCAGGCCATGTTTCCGGGCCTTGCCGCCGCCATTCCGCACATCCGCTCGGGCCGGGTGCGCCCGCTGGCCGTCACCGGCCTGACGCGCCACCCGCAGTTCAAGGACCTGCCGACGCTGGACGAGTCGGGCTTCAAGGGATTCGATGCCCAGCAGTGGTACGGCGTCGTCGGACCGGCCGGCATGCCCGCGCCCATCGTGAATCAGTTGAATGAAACCCTGGCCACCGTGCTCAGGGCGCCCGACCTGCGCGAGAAGCTGGCGATCGAGGCAATCGAGCCGATCGTGATGTCGCCGGAAGAATTTTCGGCCTTCATCAAGACCGACATCGCGCGCTGGACCAAGCTGGCCAAGGAACGCAAGATCGAGCTGGACAGCTGAATTTCAAGCAAAAAGGCCTCTTTGCGCACGCCCCTGTTTCATAAGTAGCTATGTTTTTCATAGCGAATTAGCATTTTCATGATTTTTAATTTTTTTTAGAAAAACCACACAATGGCCCGTAACACCCAGGTCGCCGCCGACCCCCATGCCCCGCCCGTCACCCAGATCCTGGCTGAATTTGTCGCCAACCACCCCGGCTTTCTGTCGGGCGGCTGGAGCGACGCTGTCGACCACGAGGCCCACCGCACCTTCATGAACTGGCTCGGCTGCGCCGTGGGTGCCGCGCACCACGAGGCGGCAGAAGCCGCTGTCGCCGCCGTCATGTTCCTGCAGCCTGCGCGCCAGGCCACGCTGCCCGGTCGTGCGGAAAAGGTCGACATCGCCAGCGCCGCGCTGATCAACGGCATCACCTCGCACACCTTCGACTTCGACGACACGCACCTCAAGACCATCATCCATCCGGCCGGGCCGGTGGCTTCGGCCCTGCTGGCGCTGGCCGAGCACACGGGCGCCAGCGGCCGCGAACTGCTCGATGCGCTGGTGCTGGGCATCGACGTGGCGTGCCGCGTCGGCAATGCGATGTACCCCGACCACTATGACCGGGGCTGGCACATCACCGGCTCCACCGGCACGCTGGGCGCGGCCGCCGCCTGCGCCCGCCTGCTCAAGCTCGACGCCGGCAGGACCGCCATGGCGCTGGGCATCGCGGCGTCGCAGCCGATTGGCATGCGCGAGCAGTTCGGCACCATGACCAAACCCTTCCACCCCGGCGCCGCCGCGCGTGCCGGCCTGATGTCCGCCTTGCTGGCCGCGCAGGGCTACACCGCCAGCCCGCGGGCACTGGAAGCGCCGCGCGGCATGATGCAGACGGTTTCCACCAAGAACGACTGGCTGGAAATCACCGACGAACTGGGCAAGCGCTTTGAAATTTCCTTCAACAGCTACAAGCCCTTTGCCTGCGGCATCGTGATCCATCCCAGCATCGACGCCTGCGTGCAGCTGGGCCGCCAGGGCGTGACGCCCGACCAGGTCGAAAGCATCGAGCTGAAAGTGCATTCGCTGGTGCTGGAGCTCACCGGCAAGAAGGAGCCGGCCGACGGCCTGCAGGCCAAGTTCAGCGTCTACCACGGTTGCGCGGCGGGCCTGACCTTCGGACGCGCGGCAGAAGACGAGTTCTCCGACGACGTCGTGAACCGCGACGACATGGTGGCGCTGCGCCGCAAGGTGGTGGCAACGGTCGATGACTCGATCGACGAGGCCAGTGCCGATGTGACGGCGGTGCTCAAGGACGGCCGGCGCGTGCATGTGTTTGTCGAGCACGCCATCGGCTCGCTGCAGAACCCGATGACCGATGCCAACCTGGAGGCCAAATTCCACGGGCTGTCGGACCCGGTGCTGGGCGCGGCGCGTAGCGGCGAGCTGATCCGCGCCTGCTGGAACCTGGCCGCTGCCGACAACGTTCGCGCCCTGGCCGCGCTGGCGGTGCCGCAGGCATGAAAGCGCCTGTGAACCCTGCTACGCCAAGCGCCTGGCCGGTGATCGTCGTCGTGGGCGATGCCGAACAGGCGCTGCGTCGGCTGGTGGACTGGGCGCCGATCCAGGCGCTGGCCGACGTGACGCTGCACCACCAGCCGCTGGGCGGCGAGGCGCTGGTCGAGGCGCTGAAGGACGCCGATGCCGTGGTGCTGGTGCGCGACCGCACGCCGTTCGACGCCGGACTGCTCGCCCGCCTGCCCAAACTGCGCTACCTGGTCTTCACCGGCACGCGCAACACCACGCTCGACCTGGCCGCGCTGGCGGCACGCCAGATACCCGTCAGCCACACCGAATGGGGCCCGTCCAAGGACAGCACCTGCGAGATGACCTGGGCGCTGATCCTGGCGGCCACCCGCCAGCTGGAAGCGCAAACCGCACTGCTGCGCCAGGGCCAGTGGCGGCCGGACACCGCGCTGCCGCTCGCCGGCGTGCTGCACGGCCAGACACTCGGGCTGGTCGGCCTGGGCGAAATCGGCGGGCGCGTGGCCCGTGTGGGCCAGGCGCTGGGCATGCAGGTCATC
>JBBSRS010000046.1:0-10485 GCA_038242795.1 Burkholderiales bacterium | reverse complement strand
AGGGGGTGTACAAGTCGGGCGGCACCCGCCTGGCCATCGAGACCGGCGCGCCGGTGATCCCGATTGCCGTGACTTCGGCCAAATGCTGGCCGCGCAAGGCCTTCATTAAGCGGCCGGGCATCGTCGATATTTCCATTGGCAAGCCGATTCCCAGCGCCGGTCGCAAGCCCGACGAGCTGATGCGTGAGGTCGAAGCCTGGATCGAGGCGGAAATGCGCCGGCTCGACCCTGACGCCTATGCCGGCCGCGACGCCGCAGCGGCCAGGCCGCGTTCCTGAGAAAAGCCGAGGTGGCTGCTTCGTCACGTCAACCCGCCGCCAAGGCACGACGGCTTGTCCAGTTGGCGCTTGACTTTTTCACACCCGAGCCGGAACTGGCGGCAGATGCCAAAAAATCGACTGATTTGGAGGGAAATAGACCTTTTGCGCAGGTGGGTGCTGCGCCTGTAGCTATGGAAATAGCAGCAAAACCAGGGTTTCCCGCGCCTGCCGTTTTTCGCCATCCGCGCGCCACGCGTGAAATCATGCTGGCGGGCCAGTGGGTGGCTTATGAGGTCAAGCGTCGAAAACGCCGAACCATCGGGTTTTCCGTGGGCCGGGAAGGCTTGGCCGTCAGCGCGCCGAAATGGGTGCCGCTTTCGGAAATTGACCAGGCCGTGCAGGGCAAGTCGGGCTGGATTGTCAAAAAACTGCATGAAACACGCGAACGGCAGCGTCAGCAGGCATTGCAGCAGATCGACTGGCGGGACGGCGCCGTTGTCCGGTTCCTGGGCGAGCCGGTGCGGCTGGCGCTGGATGCGAACCAGCCGCACAGCGCCCTGCATGACGGGGCCGCGCGCGTCCTGCGTGTCAAACTGCCCACTGACGCTTTGCCAGGTCAGGTGCAGGCCAGTGTTCAGTCCTGGCTCATGCAGCAGGCGGTGTTGCTTTTTACCGCCAGGCTGGACTTTTTCGCACCGCAACTTGGGGTGCAGTGGCGCAAACTCGGCCTGTCCAGCGCCGCCACCCGCTGGGGCAGCGCCAGCAGCAGCGGTGCCATCCGGCTGAACTGGCGGCTGATGCACCTGAGCCCTGCCTTGATCGACTATGTGGTGGTGCATGAACTCAGCCACCTGCGTTTCATGGACCACAGCCCGCGTTTCTGGGCCACAGTCCAGGGCGTCATGCCTGGGCATGCTGCCCTGCGCCAGCAACTCAGGAAGGAAGTGCTGCCGTATAGGTGAGGCTATAAAAAGCCAACCTGATTTTGTAAAAAAGAGAAAATTTTGGGACATTATTAAAATCATAAAACAACCAAAACTGGCTAAAATTCATGATTAACTTTGGAACCAAGCATGTCCGATAAGCTGATACTGGTGGTGGAAGACAACCCGGACCATCTGGAACTGACGGTGCTGACGCTTGAGGAACTGGGTGTCGATGCAGAAATCGCCGTGGCCTGCGACGGTGCCGCAGCGCTTGACTACCTGTTTGGCCAGGGAAAGCATGCCGGCCGCGATGTCCGCAGGCAGCCGTCCTTCATTTTGCTGGACATGAAATTGCCCAAGCTGTCGGGGCTCGACGTGCTGCGCAGCGTCCGCAGCAATCCGCTGACCACCTTGGTGCCGGTGATCATGCTGACATCGTCGAGCGAACACTCGGACATGGTGGGCTGCTACCGGAGCGGGGCCAACAGTTTTGTCCGAAAACCTGTTGATTTCGTCGACTTCACTGAAAAACTGAACCGCCTGCAGGCCTACTGGCTGGGCGTGAATGAGTCACTGGCAGCGGTTTGACGCCACGGCTGGTTAGCCGGCCTGCCTTCCCTTTGTGCCTCACAGGCTGTTTTTCCGTTTGAAGGCTGGGTGCGATGAAGTTTGACATCACGCTGCGCATCCGACTGGTGATGCTGGTGCTGGCGGCCATGGTTCCCTTGTTTGGGCTGGCTGTCGTCGGTGCGGTGATGACATCGGGCAAGGCGGTCAGCCAGGCCCGTCAAAACCTCGAATTCACTGCGTCGCTGGTGGCGGCCAACCAGGATCGCGTTGCTGCATCGGCGCACCAGATGCTGACCGCCATCGCCAGTATGCCCATCGTGCAGGAGGGCAGAGATGCAGATTGCCAGCAGTATCTTCAGCGGCTGAACTCGCAGCTGCAGGGGTATGCGAACCTCGGTATTGTGGGGATCGACGGGCATATGCGCTGCCTTGCCGTGGGGAAGATTCCGGGAGACTTCGCGGGTGACCGCCCGTATTTCCAGGATGCCATTTCGCGCAAGGGTTTTGTGGCAAGTGGTTTTCTCTTGGGTCGAAGCACAGGGAGCCCTGTTGTTTTCTTTGCGCAGCCAGTCATGAGCAAACAGGGAAACATCAGTGCTGTCGCCTTTGCTGCCGTCAGCCTGACAGAGTTGTCAAGGTCCCTGTCCGACGCGCCCTTGCCAAACGGAACGCACTTCGTCATCACCGACCGGCAAGGCATCGTGCTGGCCGCCAACCTGGAAAATAGTGCAGCGATTGGCCAAACGCTGTCTGATCCGGCCCTGGTGGCAGCACTCAAAGCTGGCGTTGCGGGGGGTGTTGAAAGCACTGACGCGGCGGGAGTGCAAAAAATTTATGCCTTTCAGCCGAGCGGCAAGCCGGCTGAAGCGCTATTTTTTGTGGCAGTCAGCGTGGACAAGAGCGAGGTGCTCGCGCCGGTCCGCCAGCGGCTGGCCCTGGTTTACCTGGCACTGACGCTGGTCGCCGTTTTTGGGAGCTGGATTGCCTGGATGATGGGCGGCCGTGTCATTGTGAAGCCGGTGGCTGAAATTCTGGCTGCCACGCGCCAGTTCAAGGCGGGGCGGCTTGATGCGCGCATTGCACTGGCGTCGGAAGATGACCCGAGCGAATTCACACAAATCTCGACAGGTTTCAACCGCATGGCCGAATCCATACAGGCCAGTCAGCTTGCGCTTGAAGCCGAACTGGCGCGCAGCCGGTCGACCCAGGAAAAATTGCAGCATGCGCAACGCCTGGCGCGCATCGGCTACTGGCAGTTTGACCTCGCCACTGGACAGCTTCGCCTGTCCGACGAGATTTTTGACTTCCTCGGCATCGACGCTTCGATGTTCGAGGGAAATCTGGGCAGTTTGCTGACCCGGGTCCACCACGACGACCGGCAGGTTTTCGAGTCTGCGTGCCACACCGCCATCCGCACCGGAACCCACCTTGACATAGAGTTTCGTGTGGTCCTGTGCGGCGGCAATATTTGCTGGATTCATCAATTCGGCCTGGCCAGCGGCATCAGCGAAGCCGGGAAATCCTTGCAGCGCACCGGGGTTATCCAGGACATCACCGCCCGCAAGAATATCGAACTTGCCTTGCTGCGCAGCACCGAACTGCTGAGCCGGACGGGCGCCCTGGCCAAGGTGGGGGGCTGGGAATTGCTTGTCGAGTCCATGACGCTCTTCTGGTCGGAAGAAACCTACCGTATCCATGGCGTCGACCCTTCGCAGGAGGTCAGCTTCGAAGACGCTGTCAGTTTTTTTGAAGCCGGTGCCCGGCAGGTCATCCAGGCGGCCGTCCGGTCAGCCATCGAAGACGCAACACCCTGGGACATCGAACTTCCTCTGCTGACGGCTGCAGGCAAGCCGATCTGGGTGCGCATCCAGGGATACGCCCTGCTCGAAAAGGGCAAGGTCGTGCGGCTGATGGCGGCGTTCCAGGACATCACCGCGCAGCATCAGGCGCACGCGCATGCGCGCCTGCTGGAAACCTGTATTTCCCATCTGAACGATGTGGTGCTGATCACCGAAGTGGGGTCGGCCGAGTCGCCCGAGCCGAAAATCGTGTTTGTCAACCACGCTTTCGAGCGCCTGACAGGTTACAGCCGTGAAGAGGCGGTGGGAAAGTCGCCGCGCTTGCTGCAAGGCGGCAACACCCAGCCCAGCGAACTCGACCGGATGCAGGGAAAGCTCGAAACAGGGCAGCCCGTCCGATCCGAACTGGTCAACTACACCAAAAGCGGAAGCGAGTTCTGGGTCGAGATGGACATGGTTCCCATCGAGAACGAAGAAGGCGGGTTCACCCACTGGGTGGCCGTTGAGCGCGATATCACCGAGCGCAAACGGGCTGAGCAAGCCCTCGTCAACAGCGAGCAGCGCTACGCAGCACTTTTCAATACCGCGCCGGTTCCCATGTGGGTCTATGACATTGCAACCAACCGCTACCTCGCCGTGAACCAGGCCGCCTGCCAGGCCTATGGGTACTCAGAGGCAGAATTCCTGACGATGAGCATTTTCGACATTCGACCTGCCACCGAGCATGCTGAACTCCAGCAGTGGCTTGGCGATTCCCTGCGAAAAAATGCCATGTGGCACGATGTGCGCAAGGACGGATCACTGTTCGCGGTCGAGACGGTGTCGCGGCCGGTTGCCTACGCCGGCAGGCATGCGCGTTTTGTCATCGCGCTGGACAGGACCGTCCAGGAAAAAGCGGAAAAGGAAGCGCAGGAGTACCTGTTCACCCTGCAGCGCGCGGCGGATGCTGCCCAGGCCATCACCTGGCACCGCACGCTCGAAGGGACCATGCAGGAGATTGCCGAGCAGGCGCGAGGCGTCATCGGCGCGCACCAGGCAGCCGTGTGCCTGAGCGCCGACAGCATGCACCCGCAAACCATGCATGCGCTGTCACTCTCCGAAAAGTATGAGACCTGCCGGCACTTGATGAGGCCGGCCGACGGCAGCGCGATCTATGCCGCCGTGTGCGAGAACAACCGTGTCGTGCGGATGACCCAGGCCGAACTGGAGTCACATCCCGGATGGCGCAATTTTGGCGGCCACGGCGAAGCGCCTCCTCCCATGCGCGGCTGGCTGGCCCTCCCGCTGATGGGCCGGGATGGCAAGAATATCGGTGTGCTGCAACTGTCTGACAAATACGAGGGCGAGTTCACCAAGCAGGACGAATACGTCGCACTGGAATTGAGCCACCTGGCCTCTGCCGGCCTGGAAAACTCAAAACTTCTCGAAGAAATCGGTCGGCTCAACGAGGGGCTGGAACAAAAAGTGGCCGAACGCACCGCGGCGCTGGTTCGCCAGGAAGCGTTGTTCCGGGCACTGGCCGAGCAGGCGCCGCAGATGGTCTGGACGGCCAGCCCGGACGGGCGCGCCACCTACTTCAACCGGGCATGGTTTGACCTGATGGGCGGCGCGTTGAACGACTGGACCGGCTACCAGTGGCTCAAGGCGGTTCATCCGGACGATGTCGGAGGCATCAAGGACGCATGGGCTGTTTCCAGGCAAAACCGGTCCCCGTACGCCGGACTCAGGCGTTTGAAGGCCATCGATGGCAGTTTTCATACCATGGCCTATCGCGCATCGCCGGTGCTGGACGCGCACGGTGATCTGGCTTTCTGGGTCGGAATCGACGCCGACATCACGGAAATCAAGGCCATTGAGGCGGCATTGCGGCTGTCAAACCAGGAACTGGAAGCCTTTTCCTATTCCGTATCCCACGACCTTCGCTCGCCGCTCAACACCATCGACGGCTTCAGTCGGCTGCTCGCCAAGCAGCTGGCGCCACACATCACGGACGGTGCCAGTGGCAAGGCGGGCCATTACCTGATGCGCATTCAGGCAGGTGTGGCACAGATGGGCCAGTTGATCGAGGACTTGCTGTCCCTGTCACAGGTCTCGCGTGCGCCCCTGCACACGGCGCCTGTGGATCTGTCCCGCATGGCACACAAGCTGCTGGAGGAGTGGCACACCCGCCAGCCCGAACGGCATGTGACGGTGAGGGTGGAAAACGGATTGCAGGCGCAGGGCGATGAGCGTTTGCTCCAGGTCGTGATGGAAAACCTGCTGTCCAATGCATGGAAATTCACCGGGCAAACGGCGCAGGCTGAAATCAGCGTCGGCCAGCAGTCCGACCATGCCGGTTTGCCGGTCTTTTTCATCAAGGACAACGGTGCAGGCTTTGACATGGTTTATGTCGACAAGCTGTTTCAACCCTTCCAGCGCTTGCACAGTGGCTCCGAGTTCTCGGGAACCGGCATCGGCCTGGCCACTGTCAGCCGCGTGGTCAAGCGGCACGGTGGCCGCATATGGGTCGAATCCGCGCCGGCGTGCGGCACGACGTTTTTCTTTACGCTGTCATAGTCCAAAATCCGACAATGCGCAGCAGGTGTTGTCTATTTGTGTATCTGCACGGGAATTTTGCAGCCATCCAAATAAAACTCATTAAACTGATTAAGATTACAACTGTGACAAATTTAAACTATTTCAGAGTGCCTTGATGTCGCGTGAACCAAAAACCTTCGAAGCTGCCATTACCGCCAGTGACTTCTCCAGTGATGATTACTGCGGGACGAGCTATGCCGCCAAAATGCTCGGCCTGTCTGTGGCCACCGTCCAGTCGCTCGTCGAAAAAGGTGAAATCGATGCATGGAAAACGCTCGGCGGTCACCGGCGCATTGCCCTGCAGTCGCTCAATGCCTATCTGGCCAAGCACAGCCCTCAGCTCTCGCGGGCCGATCTTCATCCCAAGCACCGCCTGCGCGTACTGGTCGTCGAGGACGACGAGGCCATGCGTGACCTGTACCGCTGCCATTTTGAAGAGTGGGACCTGCCGGTTGACTGCACCTGGATGCCGTCGGCACTGGATGCGCTGATGGACATTGCCAGCATGCGGCCGGACCTGCTGATTGCCGATTTGTCCATGCCGGGCGTCGACGGGATCGAGATGCTCAGGACCATCAAGCGCAACCAGCAACTGGCAGACATGCAGATCGTGGTGATCAGCGGCATGGCGGTGGATGCCATTGCCGCTCGCGGTGGTCTCCCACCTCAGGCGCGCCTGGTGCAAAAACCAGTCAATTTCGACTGGTTGCAGGGTTATGTCACCGCATTGGTCATGGCCAATGCGAAGTGGCGCTGACCTGCGGGTTCAAGCGTTTTCCAGTCTGTGGCCACCTATGCCCGTCTGCCTGACATGACCCGATTTTTGGACAAGTTCCGGACCAACCCCCCTGTCAACGTGGCTGTGACCAATCCGCATGATGTCAATGCCATCGTGCCACCCGCCCGGCACGAATGGGGCATCGGCGACCTGACGCTGGACGGCATCGTGCTGCTGGACCCCCAGCGCGTCATTGTTGACGCCAATCCCCGGGCCCTGGTGTTTCTGCGCACCTCTTTGTCCGCCATCAGCGGCTACAGCCTGTGGGATGTCGTGTCGCAGGAAACTGCCAGCCAGTATGAGGAAGTGGCCGAACAGGCGCTCTTGGAATCGGACCAATACATTTTCGTTGTCCATGAAAGTTTTGAAAACAGCTGGGTTGAATACACCCTGCGGCGATGTGCGGCCGGTTACATCGTCAACCTGCGCGAAGCGGGGCCGGCGCAAAAGTACCAGCGTCTGCTGGAGGACAGCAAACGCTACAACCAGCTGATTTTTGAAGCCAATCCGAATGTGATGTGGGTCTTCGACCGGACTTCGCTTCAAATCTTTGCGGCGAACCAGGCCGCCATCGGGTTTTACGGCATAGCGCGCAACACCTTCATGACGCTCGGGATGGAGGCGCTGTTTCCTGAGGGGGAAGGCGCTGAGCTGCTGCATTCGCTGCATGGCGGCAAGGAAGGCCAGACCGAGATGCGGCTGTGCCGGCAGAAAAAAATGGACGGCAAGGAAGTGCTGGTCGAACTCGCCTGGAGCCAGGTCAAGTGGAATGGCCACCAGGCGGTTTTGGTCAGCCTGGCTGATATCAGCGACCGGCACATGGCGGACACGGCACTGAAAAAATCCAATGCCGAGCTGCAGCAAACGCTGGTTGCGCAACAGGCCGAACTGAAAAATGCCAGGCATGACCTGCTGACCTTCACCCAGGCGGTCTCCACCGACCTGCAGGATTCGCTGCATGTGGCCCAGGGCTTTGCGGCCAGGCTGTCTGAAAAGTATTCGCCGGTCCTGGACGATCAGGGCCTGCACTATGTCAGGCGCATTCAGGCCAGCATCAGCCAGCTCGCCAAGCTGGTGGACGACCTGAGAACGCTGGCCCAGCTGCCGCTTCGCTCCGGCACGCTGGAAATGGTGGACCTGGGGCCCGTCTGTCGTTCCCTGTTCGCCGATCTGCGCAAGCTCGATCCGCAACGGGATGTGACGATCGAGATGGACAGCAGCCTGATGTTTGTCGGCAACCGGGGGCTTTTGACCATTGCCTTGTTCTGCCTGCTCGACAACGCCTGGAAATTTACCGCCAAAAAGAGCGAGGCCTGGATCAAGGTCGGGCTGCTGCCCGGCAAGCAGCCTGGCGAAATGGTGCTGGTGGTGGCTGACAATGGCGCGGGCTTCGATCCGGTCTACAGTGGCAATCTGTTCACTGCATTTCAGCGCCTCCACTCTTCCGCGGACTTCACGGGAAATGGCTTGGGGCTTGCCATCATCAAGCGCGTGGCGCAGTTGCATGGCGGCACGGTGGGCGCTGAAAGCCCCGATCAGATGGGCGCAAGCTTTTTCATGTCGCTGCCACAGGCACAAACCGCTGTTGCCTGAGGCTGGTTTTCTAGCCGTCGACACCTCATGGCAGAGCGGGTTCGTGCTCGGGACATGCGTCCTGACAGCCGGCTGTCAGGCAAAGGCACCGGCAGACGTTGAAAGGGTTGCGTTGCGCCTGCAGACCGGCTTCGTGTGTTCACGTTATATTTGACGTTTACGTCAACGTAAGACGCCACGGATAGCCGCCGCCGCACGGCAGTGGCTTTCGTTGTTGTGCTGTCGCCTCAGTTGGGCTTTTATTTTCTTTCATGGCCACTACCTACACCATCAGTGATCTCGCCAAAGAGTTTGACCTGACCACCCGCGCCATGCGCTTTTATGAAGACATGGGCCTGCTGCAGCCCGGGCGCGAAGGGCCGGGCGGCCGCAACCGAGTCTATTCGGCGCGCGACCGCACACGGCTCAAGCTCACGCTGCGCGCCAAGCGCCTCGGGCTTTCACTCATCGAGGCCAAGGAGATCATTGACTCCTATGACAGCCCCCGCGACACGGCGCCTCAACTGAAGAAATTCCTGGACATCCTGACCGACCACCGCCAAAAGCTCGAAGCGCAGTTGGCGGACCTGCAGGCCAACCTGGACGAACTCCGCGTCCGTGAAAAAGAAACCAGGATGATGCTTTCGAAGGCTGAAAAATCAAAATAGGTGATAATTGACGTTTACGTAAACGTCAATCAAAACCCGGTTGGAATGCCATGTCCAGCCTGTTTGTACAGAGGATTTCCATGGATGCATCCCCGGCGCCATCTGCGCTGTTCAATCGGATTGAAGCGAGTTTCCTGCGCCAGGGGTTGATGCAGCACCTGGGCGCGCGGCTGGTGCGCGTCGAGCCCGGCCTGTGCGAGGTGGCGCTGCCTTATTCGGAGCGGGTCAACCAGCAGCAGGGTGGCTTTCACGGCGGTGCCATGGGTGCGCTGGCCGACATTGCCGGCGGCTACGCAGCACTGACCCAGCTGGCTGACGAGCTGGAAGTCACCACCGTTGAATACAAGATCAATTTCCTGGCCGGTTTCAAGGGCGGGGAATTGCGTGCCGTGGGCCGTGTCCTGCGGGCCGGCAAGCGCATCATCGTGACCACGGCCGACGTGGTGCACCTGGACGCCAACGGCAAGGCCAGCGCCTGCGCGCTGATGCAGCAGACCCTTGCGCCCGTGCCCAAAACCTATTGATCCCCGCGCGCCCTCATTATTTTTAGAGAAAGATTTCAACCATGAACAACATGCCAGGACTCAATTTCATGCTCGGTGAAGACATCGACGCCCTGCGCGATGCGGTGCGCGACTTTGCCCAGGCTGAAATCGCGCCGCGCGCGGCCGAACTCGACCGCACCGACCAGTTCCCGATGGACCTGTGGGAAAAGATGGGTTCGCTCGGCGTGCTGGGCATCACCGTCGGCGAGGAATACGGCGGCGCCGGCATGGGCTACCTGGCGCACATGATCGCGATGGAAGAAATCAGCCGCGCCAGCGCCTCGGTCGGCCTGTCGTATGGCGCGCACAGCAACCTGTGCGTCAACCAGATCAAGCGCAACGGCACCGAGGCACAGCGCCAGAAATACCTGCCGAAGCTGATCAGTGGCGAACATGTCGGCGCACTCGCCATGAGCGAGCCGGGCGCGGGCAGCGACGTGATCTCGATGAAGCTCAAGGCCGAGGACAAGGGCGGCTACCACGTCCTCAACGGCAGCAAGATGTGGATCACCAACGGCCCCGACGCCGACACGCTGGTGGTGTATGCCAAGACCGAGCCTGAATTGGGCGCGCGCGGCATCACCGCGTTCATCGTCGAGAAGGGCATGAAAGGCTTCAGCACGGCGCAAAAGCTCGACAAGCTCGGCATGCGCGGCAGCCACACCGGCGAGATGGTGTTCGAGGATGTCGAAGTGCCGGCGGCCAATCTCCTCGGCGGCCTGAACCAGGGCGCCAAGGTGCTGATGAGCGGCCTGGACTACGAACGCGCGGTGCTTGCGGCCGGCCCGGT
>JBBSRS010000045.1:0-10714 GCA_038242795.1 Burkholderiales bacterium | reverse complement strand
TGGCACTTTTCACTCTGCGTCTTGCCGGCATCCGCAAACCTGCTTTGGAAAAGGCGCTGGTTGGGTATTGGATCGTTGGCCCGTTATGGCTGAGTCTGGCGGGCAGGAGCGCAGAGCCCTTCATCAATTACGTCTGGAGCACCGGCCTGGTGCCTATCGGACTGGCCATACTGGGCGTGTCGGGCTGGTCCTTGCTGCGCCAGCGCACGCTTGCTGCAGCCGTCATGCCGTTGACGCTGATGGTCGCAGTTTTGACTGGCGTACACGACTATTTGATGGCCTGGGACATCGGCCTGTTGGCGCGCTGGTTGCCTTCGTGGTCCAACCAGCGAATTTTTTTGATGCATTACGGCGCTATTGCGGTGTTGCTGGGCATGGGTGGCTGGCTGGCGGCACGGTTCATTGAAGCCCTGTCGTCATTGCAGTTTGCCAACCAGAACCTGGCCGACTTGAACGAAACACTCGAACGGCGCGTGGCGCAGCGTGAACAGCATCTGGCCGCCAACTTCGAGCACATGGCAGACATGCAACGCGAGCATGCTGCCGTGCAGGAGCGCTAGCTGATCATGCGTGAGATTCACGATGGTCTGGGTTCGCGCCTGTTTACGTCCTTGCTCAGGGTCGAACGTGGCGACATGACCGACCCGCAAATCGCGGAAGCACTGCGCGAGTGCATCGCGGACATGCGGCTGGCGTTTGACGCACTGTCGCCAAACGACGATTTTCAGGCCACGCTGGGCAACTTTCTGTTTCGCTGGAAGACACAGATGCAGGAAGCACACATCCAGCCAACCTGGACGCTCGATATTCCCGAAGGCGGCTTGCACCTGGCGCGCCAGCCGGCCCTGCATTTGCTGCGTATTGCGCAAGAAGCGCTCACCAATGTGCTGAAGCATGCGCATGCAAGAAATGTCCGCATCGAACTGCGTGACCACGGTGACATGCTGGAGCTGGAGGTGGCTGACGACGGCACAGGCACCGACCTGTCGAATGGCATGGCTGGGCGGGGGGTGGCAAATATGCGGGCCCGCGCCAGGCAGATGGGCGCCGAGCTGGAGCTTCGTTCAGACGCCGGCGGCACGCGCGTCATGCTGCGCATGCCCCTTGTGCGAAAACAAACACAAGCACCCGGTTGAGGCGCTGGGAATCCCGCGATCACGCTATCCCTGGATTGAACGCTGTGCATGGACCGAAGCAGCGCAAAGGATCATTATCGCGTCTTTTGGGTATTCACGCCGCCACCCCTGTTGCCTAAAGTTTCAATGCAAGTCCAACGGATTTGTCGTATTGAAAAAGGGGCTCAAATGTTGTCTGTATCCTTGCCCGACACACCGTGGCTGAACGTGATCGCGTGGATTTATCTGGCCACCAATGCCACACGCGTGGTCACTTACCTGCCCCAGATCATTGCGGTGTGGCGCTGCACCGATGGTGCGCTGTCGGTGTCGCTGCTGACCTGGGGCTCCTGGGTGCTGTCAGGCGCCACAGCCGTGTTCTACGGCGTGTGGGTCGTACACGATCTGCCATTTGTGCTGATTTCGCTCATCAACTTTTTAGGCTGCACATGCGTGCTGGTGATTGCGATACAGCGGCGGGCTCAATGGAGGCACAGACAAAGTTTTCTCGCCTGCGTCGCGCAAATGCACAAAGAGCCGAATAGTGAAAACGTCCCGAAGGAAAATCAATCGCTTGAGACCTGCGTGATTCACAAACAGCCGCAGCGGCTGACTTTACTGGGCAGTTATGCAAATAAAGTCGCGCAAAGCCCGCTTCAAATCAGCGTCACCCCGGTCTTGGCCTGCAATGCTTCCTGGGTCACGCCGGGCGCCAGCTCAATGACCTTCAAGCCCTCGGACGTCACGTCCATCACCGCCAGGTCCGTGATGATGCGGTCGACCACGCCCACGCCAGTCAGGGGCAGCGTGCACTGAGGCAAAATTTTCAAGTCCTCGGTGCCGTCCTTCTTTTTGGCCACGTGCTCCATCAGGACGATCACGCGCTTGACACCGGCGACCAGGTCCATCGCCCCGCCCATGCCCTTGACCATCTTGCCCGGAATCATCCAGTTGGCCAGGTCACCCTGCTCGCTGACCTGCATCGCGCCCAGGATGGACAGGTTGATCTTGCCGCCCCGAATCATCGCAAAGCTGTCGTGGCTTCCGAAAATGGACGAACCCGGCAAGGTGGTCACGGTCTGCTTGCCGGCGTTGATCAGGTCGGCATCCACCTGGTCTTCGGTCGGGAACGGGCCAATGCCGAGCATGCCGTTTTCTGATTGCAGCCAGACTTCCTTGTCGCTGGGAACGAAATTGGCCACCAGCGTCGGAATGCCGATGCCGAGGTTGACGTAGAAGCCGTCTTCGAGTTCCTGGGCAGCGCGGGCTGCCATTTGGTCTTGGGTCCACGGCATGCTTCAGGCTCCTTGTTGGCCGCTGGCGGCCTTGATGGTGGATGGGACGGGTTCGTCGGCGGTGATGACGGCTGCCTGGGCAATGGCCGCCTGTGCCTCGACCTTGGCGGCCGCGGCATCGACGGGTGCTTCGGTCACCGTGCGTTTTTCAATGCGCTTTTCAGGGTTCGGGTTGTGCACGATGCGGTGCACATAAATGCCCGGCAGGTGCACCTGGTCAGGTTCCATGTCGCCGGTTTCCACGATCTCTTCCACCTCGACAATGCAGATTTTTCCGGCCATGGCCACGGCCGGGTTGAAATTGCGGGCGGTCAGGCGGAACTGCAGGTTGCCCGACTTGTCGGCCCGGTGGGCCTTGACCAGTGCCACGTCAGGCACCAGGGCGCGTTCCATGACGTAGGTTTCGCCGTCGAACTCGCGCAGTTCCTTGCCTTCGGCCACCAGCGTGCCGACACCGGTCTTGGTGAAGAACGCCGGAATGCCGGCACCGCCGGCTCGCAGCTTTTCAGCCAGCGTGCCCTGCGGCGTGAATTCAAGTTCCAGTTCGCCAGCCAGGTACTGGCGCTCGAACTCCTTGTTTTCGCCCACATAGGACGAGATCATTTTGTGAATCTGCCGCGTCTCCAGCAGTTTGCCCAGGCCAAAGCCGTCAACCCCGGCATTGTTGGAGATCACTGTCAGGTTCTTGACGCCGGTGTCGCGCAGCGCATCGATCAGCGCCTCGGGAATTCCGCACAAACCAAAGCCGCCGACAGCAAATAGCTGTCCGTCCTTGACGATGCCCCGAAGGGCTTCTGCGGCAGAGGGAAAAAGTTTCTTCACAAAAATATCTCCTGGTTTGATTCAGCCTCCAGGACGCTTTCACACGCCTGTCCGGTCCATTACGATACTACCTATTGTGTTACGTAGTTTTTCTTAAAGGTTTGCCCTGATGTCAACGGATTACCAACTGGCTTTCGATCTGGCGCCGGTGGGGCTTGTGTTGTCCCGCAACCGCTCGATTCTCGATTGCAACCAGCATGTCTGTGAGATGTTTGGTGCGACGCGAGAGCAACTGGTGGGCCAGTCGTTCCTGCTGCTTTATCCAAGTGCTGACGAGTACGAGCGCATCGGCGTGCGCATGCTTCCCATCCTGAATGCCACCGGCATGTATTCCGACAACCGCATCATGAAGCGGGTCGATGGACGATGCAAGGACGAAACTTTCTGGTGCCATGTCACGGGACGGGCGCTGAACCGCAACGCGCCGCATGAATCGGGTATCTGGACGTTTGAAGACCTGAGCGCCAGCCGTCCGGTGACAGCTGAACTGACGGCCCGCGAACGGGAAGTGGCAGCCCATTTGATGCGCGGCCTGACGTCCAAGGAGATTGGCCGCGCCCTGATCATCAGCCACCGCACGGTGGAGATTTACCGCGCACGCCTAATGCGCAAATTCAAGGCATCGACCACGGCCGACCTTGTGCAAAGGCTGATGGCCGGGGATTGATGCGCAGCCTTGGCAAGCACTTGCAGCGTGCCAAGGCTGCGTAGCGGTCAGGCGTTGTCGAGGTCGGTCTCACGCCGGATCGACTCGCGAGCGCGGTGGTCGCGAAGTTTGCCAAGCGTGTGTTCCAGCACGCGCTTGAGCTTTTCACTGGCGCCCCGGAATGCTTCATCCTGGTTGGGGGCATGGTGGTTGACCGCGACAGGTTCACGGTTGGCCAGCCTGGCCTCCAGCATGCAGCGTTTGTGGTCGGGGCTGAACTTTTCGCCGTTTTCGTCGCTCATGTGCACTTCGATGCGGGTGATCTCGTCCTTGTAACGGTTGAAGGAAGCGGTCAATTCGGCGTTGGCCCACCGTTCGAACGATTCACCCGTGTCAACGCTTTTGTTGGAGTTGATTTGAATTTGCATCTGCTTGTTTCCTTTTGTGGAGAAAGCGCAGCATCCGACCAGGCGGCCATGCTGCGTGGTGACACCGCCCAAAAGGCGGAAGCGAAAATCCATTATGGCCCCGCAAGCAGCGAGCGCCTGTAGTCCACACTCCCAGTCTGGCTGTTGGGCCGCGCTGACGCCGCCGGCAAATGGCTTCAGCCCTAAAACGCTACTTAATTGACAGCGTGAAAATCATTTGTCCATTGCAGGCAAGCACCAAAACATTTGAAATGCCGCTGCTGCGGCCTGAGGGGAAGGCTTGATGCGCCGTCAGGCTTTCCTCGGCCCGTCCACCACTTCGGCAGCGGTGCGAAAAGCCTCGACCGCCGTCGGCACGCCGCAATAGACGGCAGCCTGCAACAGCACTTCCTGCAGTTCGGTCGGCGTGGCGCCGTTGTTGAGCGCGCCGCGCAAGTGGCCCTTGAGTTCATGCTGCTTGCCCAGCGCCGTCAGCATTGCCACGGTGACCAGGCTGCGGGTCTTGAGGTCCAGACCGGACCGCTGCCAGACATCGCCCCAGGCCCTGGCGGTGATGTGCTCCTGGATGGGCCGGGTGAAGTCCGTCGCGCCGGTCAGGACGTTGGCGACAAAGGCCTCACCCATGACCTGCTTGCGGGTAACAAGGCCTTTTTCGTAATCGGATGTGTTGCTGGAATCCATGCGTTGTTGCTCCTGAAAAAGAGCCAGCATACGGCCTGGCGCGGGCGTTGGCTGTTGGTGACTTGAACCATCACTGACCAACCGCAGATCATTCACCTGTGCGGTCCGCACGCATGGCCTGAACGGCAGGCGCCTTTATCATGGCGGCCGCTGAACGTATCATGGCCGCTCAAGCGTCGTTCACATTTCACCCCTGGAAAGAGACCAGCCATGACCGTTCGTTATCCCATGCCCGACCTCAACGCCCTGCCCGACGACCTCAGGGCCAAAATTCTGGAAGTCCAGGAAAAGGCCGGCTTCGTGCCCAACGTGTTTCTGGCGCTGGCCCGCCGCCCGGCCGAATGGCGCGCTTTTTTTGCGTACCACGATGCGTTGATGCTCAAAGAAGAGAGCGGCAACCCCCATGGTTCATTGACCAAGGGCGAGCGCGAAATGATCGTCACCACCACCAGCGCGGCCAACGGCTGCCTGTACTGCGTGGTGGCGCACGGCGCGATTTTGCGGATTTATGAAAAGAAACCGCTGGTGGCCGACCAGGTGGCGGTCAATTACCGCAAGGCCGACATTTCGCCGCGCCAGCGCGCCATGCTTGACTTTGCCATGAAGGTTTGCCTGCACTCCGACCAGATCGAGGAAGCCGACTTCATGGCCTTGCAGGCCCATGGCTTTGACGACGAAGACGCCTGGGACATTGCGGCGATCACCGCCTTTTTCGGCCTGTCCAACCGCATGGCAAGCTTCAGCGGCATGCAGCCGAACGCGGAGTTCTACCTGATGGGGCGTTTGCCAAAAGCCCCCAAGCCGGCTTGATGGCTATGGATTCAATAGCTGGCCGCGCATGATGGTGTTGCGCAAAGTGCCTGTTTGACTGAATTGTCAACCCGAAGCCCGCAATGCCAGCACTGCGTTGGTTCCCCCAAAGGCAAACGAGCTGGACAGCATGCTGCGCACTGCAACGCCCTCCCGGGCGGCGTTGGGCACAAAGTCCAGGTCGCATGCCGGATCGGGCTGCTGCAGGTGCATCGTCGGCAGCGCCACCGAATACTGCATGGCCATGAGCGACAGCACGCACTCCAGCGCCGACGTGGCGCCCAGCAGATGGCCATGCAGCGCCTTGGTCGCACTGACCGGAATGTGGGCCGCGCGGCTGCCGAACACGGCCTTGATGGCGGCGGTCTCGATGCCGTCATTGGCCGGGGTGCCGGTGCCGTGGGCATTGATGGCGTCCACCTCGTCTGCCGCCATGCCGGCTGATTGCAGCGCGGCGCGCAGGGCCGCCGCCTGGCCGGCGACGCTGGGCCGGGTGATGTGGCCAGGGTCGGTGAATAGCCCGTAACCCGACAGTTCGCCGTGAATCGTTGCGCCGCGCGCCAGGGCATGGTCCCAGGGTTCGAGCACCAGCAGGGCCGCGCCTTCGCCCAGGACCATGCCGCTGCGGTTTTTGGAAAAAGGTTTGCACGAGGCAGACGGATCGGCCGGGTCGATGCTGGCCACGGTGCGCAGCGCTTCCCAGGCTTTCAGCGACCCAAAACACAGCGGCGCTTCGGTGCCGCCGGCCAGCGCCATGTCGAGGTCGCCACGGGCAATTCGCAGCCAGGCCTCGCCAATGGCCACGGCCGACGACGAGCAGGCAGTCGAATAGGTCAGGTTCGGACCACTCCATTGTTGCTCGATGCCGATCCAGGCGGCCGGCGCATTGTGCATGCCCGTCAAGACCAGGAAGGGCTTGATGCGGTCGGAAGCCTCGCCATACAGCGTCTGGTAGCCGTCGTCGATGCTGCCGATGCCGCCCATGCCGGTGCCGACGAAGATGCCCGCGCGGTGGCGGTCCGTCTCTGCCAGCACGGGCCGCGCATCGGCCAGCGCCTGGCGGGCCGCCACCAGTGCAAACTGGCTGACGCGATCCAGCATGCGCAGCTGGGGCGGATCGAAATGGTCGGCGCCGTTGAAGGCGGTTGTGGCGCCCAGTGGTGCCAGAAGGCGGTGGGCAAATGGAACGTCGAGCCGTTGAACGGCCGAGCGCCCGGCGCGCGCGGCGGCAAATGCCTCTGCCGCGCTGTTTCCCAGGGGCGACACCACGCCCAGGCCGGTGACGGCAACCCGCCTCACGGTGCAGGGGCAGAAATGGCTTCAGGCAATGCAGCGCCTGGGGCGTTGGCCGGGGCCTGCTGCTGGTCTGTCAGTTCGTCGATGAAGCGCGCAACATCGCCAACGGTCAGCAGTTGCACCGGCTCGGGCGGCAGGCTGATGCCGAACGCGTCCTCTATGTTGAACAGCAGGTCGGCCACGCCCAGCGAATCGATGCCCAGGGCTTCGAGGGGCGCATCCGGCGTGAGCTGTGCGGCGTCTAGTTTGTAGTCCTTCATCAGGATGGCGCAGAGCCGGTCAAACGTCGTGGTGCTTGGCATAAGGTTCCTTTTCTTGGTCCGGAGGGGCGAGGGTCGGGTGTGGTTGCGGCAGGTCTGGCGTTTCAGGCGCTGGTGCCCGCTGCCAGCCAGCTTGCCGTGGCCGGGCTGATGGCACAGCTGACCTTCCCGCCCCGGCGCGCACCATACGTCATCAGCGCGGGCCAGCGGTCCAGCAGACCCAGCCAGGGCGAGGTGATGGCGGGTCGCATGGCCAGGTGGGCAAAGGTGGCAGCCAGCCGAAGGCGCGGCGCAAACAGCCGACGCCATTCGGCTGAATAGCGTCGGCGCACGCCCGATTGCCAGGCTGTGTCGGCCAGTCCATCCGGCGACGCGGCGGAACGCAGCAGGTGCGCACACAGCAGCCAGGCGGACTGCATGGCCATGCTCATGCCTTCGCCAATGATCGGATGCGCTTCGCCTGCCGCATTGCCGATGCGAAACATCGCGTCCTCGGTGCGCAGCCTGATCCCTGGGTCAATCGGCCCGGTGGCCAGCCAGGCACCTTCGCGCTCAGCATGACCCAGCGCCTGCGCCACACCCTGGCAGAACTGCTTCAGGTAGGACTCGACCGCGTCGCCTGCACTCAGGCCCGGGTGGAGGCGGCGGCAGGCTTCAAGCCGGTCTGCCCGGATGCAGCAGGCCAGCGTGGTGATGCCCTGGTCGGCCAGCACCATGCCGCCATAACCGCCGTCGAATGACAGCACCGGCAGCAGGCCGGGCGGCAGGCTGGCTTGGTGGTAATTGGCCTTGAAGGCAAACAGGTCGCCGGGCTGGCGCGCCAGGCGTCGTTCGGCCCGGCCGGCCGGCAGGGGTTCCCAGGAGCCGTGCGCGGCAATCAGCACCGGCGCGTGCAGCACCTCCCGCTGGTCCGTGCCGATGGCGCGGATTTCGCATGAGTGATCGCCCACGCTGCCGCCAAGCGCCTGCACCGACCAGGGCTGCAGCACCACCGCACCGCTGGCACGGGCCTGCGCCAGCAGCAGCGTGTCGAGTGTCTCGCGGCCCAGTGCCCTGCCCCAGGCGCGATTCGGCTGGTCTGCCGCCGGCAGGTCGGCGATCAATGTTCGCTGGCCCTGCATCAGCGCCACCTGGCGCAGTTCCGGTCCGGCGCTGGCGTCAAATTCGGCCCCGATGCCCAGGGCATCGAGCAACGGCAGGTTGCTGGCCGCAAGGCATTCGCCGCAGACCTTGCGACGCGGAAAGTTCTGTTTTTCCACCAGCGCCACCGACCAGCCCGCCCGCGACAGCAACACGGCGGCGGTCGACCCGGCCGGCCCGGCGCCGATGATGATGGCGTCGAAGCGGGTGATCATGCTGGCCCTCCGGCAGGGCCCGGACCGAGTCGTTCGGCCAGAAAACAGTGGCTGAACAGCCCGGCCGACAATTCGCTGACAGTCCAGCGCGACTTGCCGCCGGGCCACAGCGCGCTGAGTTCCTGGTCCCGGAATCCGGCATGAACACTCAGCACGGCGTCCTCGCGCGTCACCGCATTGGCGCCTATCACCCCGACCAGATGGCTGCCTGCCAGGGCCAGCCCCGAACGGCGCGGTTCGCAGGCCACAAAGCGCCGGGCGCGCGACTCGATCGCCGCCAGCAGCGTCGCCAGTTCCCCGCCTTCAAAGTGGTGCAGGAACAGATTGGCGACGATGACATCCCAGTTTGCGCTGGGCTCGCGCACGGCCGGCGACTGGGTTGAAGCCCAGTCGAATACATCGATCACCTGGGGGGTGGCGGTCCAGCCAAGACGGGCGTAGTCGTCGAGGGTGGCGCGGGTCACCAGCTCCTGCCGGTCCAGCAGGGTGATGTCAACCGCCGGCCAGTGCGCGCCCAGCGTGCGGGCGACGCCCAGCATCAGGCTGCCGTCGCCCGCGCCGAGTTCAAGCAGCCGAAGGGGTGCCGCCGCAGGACGCGACGCCAGCAGCCGCTGCAGCGTCCGCGCCATGATGCCGCGCGTGCCCATGAGCCGGTGAATCCGCTGCAGGTCACGGCGTGAGCGCAGGGCTGCCGGATCGTCTTCAGCCAAGCCATCGAGTGTTTCGGCGGCGACGATGCGCGGCAGGGTCTTCATGCGGACTGCACTTCCAGCAGGGCACCATGGCAGCTGAAACCGGCGCCGAAGGACGACAGCCACCACCAGCCGCCAGGCGCATCCTCCTGCAGCGCAGACTGCAAGACGAAATAGACGAAGGCACTGGACAGGTTGCCGTACTCGCGCAGCATGGCGGCGCTGTAACGCAGGTCGTCAGGCGCCAGTTCCAGGCGGCGCTCCAGTGCACGCAGCACATCGCGGCCACCGGCATGCATGATCCAGGCGCTGATGTCCTGACGACCCAGTCCGGCCCGGTGCAGCACGGTGTCGAGCACCTGCTGCGCATAATCGGCCGCCAGCGCCGGCACCTCGCGCGTCAGAATGTTGCGCAGCATGCCGGCGCGCTGCTCGAACTTCAAGGCATCGCGCCGGGACGGCTCCAGCAACGAGGTGCTGTCTTTCCACTTGACCTGCCGGCCGTTTGCGCCCGCCGTGCGCGACAGCACGGCGGCGCCAGCGCCATCGCCAAACAGGCAGGCACTGATCAGCACACCGGGGTCGTTGTCAAGGTACATGGCGGCACTGCTGACCTCGACGCAGACCGACAGCACACGCTCGCAGGCACCTGACTTGAGCAGTGAAGCGCCCAACTGCAGATTCGGCAGCGCCGCCGCGCAACCCTGGCCCACCAGGTCGAAAGCCTGGACATCGGGCCGCAGGCCCAGCCGCTCGGCCACATGGCCCGTCAGGCCCGGGCACACATAGCCGGTGCAGGTGCTGACCACCACCGCATCCATGTCTTGCGCGCGGCAACCGGCATTGGCCAAAGCCCGCGCAGCGGCATCCGCCGCCAGCACGGGCGCATGGTTCAGGAACCGTTGGGAAAGGGTGTCGGGGTCGATGCAGAACACGTCGGCCAGCGAATCGACCGCCAGCCGACGCGCTTCGATGCCGTTGTCGCGCTGCAGCACGGTGCGCGCCACAAAATGCGCCCGGGCATCGAGCCGTTCAAACCACTCGGAATTCTGAAACGCGTCCAGGCACTCGGACTTTGTATAGCGTGATGGCGGCGTGGCCGTTCCGATTCCGAGAAAAAACATGGGTCAATTCGCCTTGTTGCGGGACAGGCTAGCAGAATACGACCTTTCGAAATACGCCGCGCATCCATTGGAAGTTTCAGGGTGTAGGACAGTGTCGCCAAGCACATCAGCACATGCGTGGCCAGTGAATTGAAGGTCAGGAAATCCGAATCTACACATGCCTTGAGCAACCCTTCCAAATTCCTGAAAG
>JBBSRS010000044.1:0-10900 GCA_038242795.1 Burkholderiales bacterium | reverse complement strand
CAACGCCGGGACCGGCCAGGACGGCTTGGTTCGCGCCCAGTCCACCTGCATCGAGCTGGCCCGTACGCTGAACCTGTCGCCCGAGCAGATCCTGCCGTTTTCAACCGGCGTCATCATGGAGCCGCTGCCGAATGACCGGATTGCCGCCGGAATTCCTGCAGCGCTGGCCGATGCGAAGGCTGACAACTGGGCGAATGCCGCCGAAGCCATCATGACCACCGACACGGTGCCGAAGGCGTTTTCAACCCGCATCACGCTGGGTGGCGCCACGGTCACCATCACCGGCATCAGCAAGGGGGCGGGCATGATCCGCCCGAACATGGCGACCATGCTGGGTTTCCTGGCCACTGATGCCTGTGTCTCGCAAGGCTTGATGGCGCAACTGGCCACCGAACTGGCCGAAGCCTCTTTCAACCGCATCACGATTGACGGCGACACCTCGACCAATGACTCCTTCGTGGTGATTGCCAGCAACCAAGCCGCACATGCGCCTGTGACGTCGCTGGAAAGCGCCGACGGCCAGGCCTTGCGTTCGGCCATGATGGGCATTGCGCAGCAACTGGCGCAAGCCATCGTGCGCGACGGCGAAGGCGCGACCAAGTTCATCACCGTCCGGGTCGAAGGCGGCAAGACCGGCGAGGAATGCCGACAGGTGGGCTATGCCATTGCCCATTCGCCGCTGGTCAAGACGGCATTTTTTGCCAGCGACCCCAACCTGGGGCGCATTCTGGCCGCCGTGGGTTATGCCGGCATCGCCGATCTGGACCCGACGCACATTGATTTGTATCTGGACGACGTGCTGGTGGCCAAAAATGGCGGCCGGCATGTGGACTACGTCGAAGCCGATGGCCAGCGCGTGATGAAGCAAGCCGAGATCACCGTGCGTGTCGTGCTCGGCCGGGGCGAGGCTGCCGACACCATCTGGACCTGTGACCTGTCCTACGACTACGTCAAGATCAATGCGGACTACCGCAGCTAAACCGTCAGGTGATTGCGCATGAATGAACAGTTTGAACGCCTGATGGTGCGTGTCGAGTCGCTGATGACGCGCATCGAATCCGTCCTGCCACAGCCCCTGGGCGCGCCGGATTGGAGCGCCTCGGTAGCCTACCGCTACCGCAAGCGCGGTTCCGGCCATGCTTCGCTGGAACCGGTCCGGCAGCTGGGCACGCTGCAGTTGGATGACCTGAAGGAAATCGAAGACCAGAAGGAAAAAATCCGGCGCAACACCGAGCAGTTTGTCAGTGGCCAGCCGGCCAACAACGTGTTGCTGACCGGCTCGCGCGGCACCGGCAAATCGTCCCTGATCAAGGCCTGCCTGAATGCGTATTCAGCGCGTGGCCTGCGCCTGATTGAAGTGGACAAGGCCGACCTGACCGATCTGCCCGACATCGTCGATGTGGTGTCCGGCCTGCCTGAAAAATTCATCGTCTTTTGCGACGACCTCAGCTTCGAAGAAGGCGAGCCCGGCTACAAGGCGCTCAAGTCCATTCTGGATGGCTCGATTGCCGCTGCCACGCCGAACGTGCTGATCTACGCCACCAGCAACCGCCGCCACCTGCTGCCCGAGTACATGATGGAGAACCTGACCTACACCCACACCGAGGACGGCGAAGTGCATCCCGGCGAGGTCGTGGAGGAAAAGATTTCCCTGTCCGAGCGCTTTGGCCTGTGGGTCAGTTTTTACCCCTTCAGCCAGGATGAATACCTGACCATCGTGGCCCAGTGGCTGTCGTCGTTTGGGGTGGGTGCCGACGCCATCGCCGCAGCACGCCCGGCCTCGCTGGTCTGGGCCTTGGAACGCGGCTCCCGCAGCGGGCGCGTGGCCTACCAGTTTGCACGCGACTACGCCGGCCAGCATGCGGCCACGCTTCAGTGACTGAAGCGGTGCTGATGGCAGACGTGTCGATGCCCCGTGAAGGCGGTCCCGAACGCAAGGTGGTCGAAGTGGCCGTGGGGGTGTTGATCCAGCCTGACGGGCAGTTCCTGCTGACGTCCCGCCCGCCCGGCACGGTGTATGAAGGCTATTGGGAATTTCCGGGCGGCAAGCTGGAGGCGGGCGAAAGCGTTGAACAGGCGCTGCGCCGCGAACTTCAGGAAGAAATCGGCATCACCATTGGCGCCGTTCATCCCTGGAAAGTCGAGATGGTCGATTACCCGCATGCGCTGGTGCGCCTGAACTTCTGCAAGGTCTTCGACTGGCAGGGCGAGTTGCAGATGCATGAAGGCCAGCAGTTCGCCTGGCAGTGCCTGCCGGTGCAGGTCGCGCCCGTGCTGCCGGGAACGGTTCCGGTTCTGGCGTGGTTTGCGCAGGAACGTGTGCTTGGCATTGACTTGTCGTCGTGATGGCCTGCAAACAATCGTTTTTATATCAAATAAGCCAATAGCGCACGGCTGGCATGCGTAAGCAGCTATTGTTTCAGTAGCAACTATCTGGCTGGTACCTTGAGTATCGTTCGGTGGCCGCAGGGCGATTTCGCCCTCAAGCGTTCAGCACGTCATGGCACACCTGCTCCATTCCTCCTGCCCGTTGCGCCCACCGGCGCGCCGTGTCTTTGGCTGTGCGCTGGCCTGTCTTCCCGCGTGCCAGCGCCTTTTCATGGACAGCTAAACTCAGTGCCCGGTGCGCTTGTGCTGCCGGCCTCTGCTGATTGCTTTCCATGACCCTTTACCAAAGCCTTTTTGTGATTGGCCTGCTGATCGCAGCCAGCGCATTTTTTTCCGTGTCGGAAATTTCCCTGGCGGCTTCGCGCCGCCTGCGCCTGCGCCAGATGGCCGACGATGGCAATGCAGACGCCGAACGCGTGCTGCGCATTCAGGAGCAACCGGGCGACTATTTCACCGTCGTGCAGATCGGCCAGAACGCTGTGGCCATTCTGGGCGGCATTGTGGGCGAGGGCGCGTTGAGCCCGCATTTCAATGCAATTTTCGAACTCTGGCTGGCCGTGCCAACCGCGCAGACTGCGGGCTTTCTCAGCTCCTTCCTCATCGTCACGTCGCTGTTCATCCTGTTCGCAGACCTTTTCCCGAAGCGCCTGGGCATGGCCATGCCCGAGCTTCTGGCCCTGCGCGTGTCGCAGCCCATGAAGGTCTGCATGACCCTGATGCGCCCGCTGGTGTGGTTGTACAGCCGCCTGGCCGACGCCTTGTTCCGCCTGTTCGGCCTGTCCTCGCTGCGCGACGACCGCATCACCTCGGACGATATCCTGGCCATGATGGAGGCCGGCGCGGTGGCCGGCGTGCTGGCGGCGCGCGAGCAGCAGGTGATCACGAACGTGTTTGAACTCGACACCCGCACGGTGGGCAGCGCGATGTCGCCACGTGACCGGATTGCCTTTTTTTTGCGCGATGACGAGGACGCGGTGATCCGGCTGCGCATCGCGGCCGAGCCGTTTTCGACCTATCCGGTGTGCGAGGGCGACATCGACCACGTGGTCGGCTATGTCGATGCCAAGGATTTGTTTCAGCGGGTGCTCAACAGCCAGCCGATTTCCCTGGCCGACGACAGCCTGGTGCGCAAGGTGCTGATCGTTCCCGACCGGCTGACGCTTTCTGAAGTGCTGGAGCAGTTCCGGCAGGTCCATGAAGACTTTGCCGTCATCGTCAACGAGTACAGCATGGTCGTCGGTGTGGTCACCCTCAACGACGTGATGAGCACGGTGATGGGCGACCTGGTCTCGCCTTTCGACGAAGAACTGATCGTGCGGCGCGACGAGAACTCCTGGCTGATCGACGGCGTCACGCCCATCGAGGACGTGCTGCGCACCCTGGGGCTTGATCACTTGCCGCACGATGAGGAATATGAAACCCTGGCCGGTTTCCTGATGGTGATGCTGCGCCGCGTGCCCCGGCGCACCGACAGCGTGAGCTGGGGCGGCTTCAAGTTCGAGGTGCTCGACGTTGACAGCTACCGCATCGACCAGGTGATGGTCTCGCGGCTGACCGATGGTGCTGCGGCTGCCACCTTGGCGGCTCCGGAGGCAGTTCGGGTTTCTTCCTGACGCGCCGGCAGCCTGGTTACTTCAGCCGATGGCGCGGTCCCCGGGCAGCCAGCTGCGCTGCGCGGCAAACACCGCTTCGGGGTAGGGCGCCCGGCCCCGGCTGCCGTTGTAGCGGCCCAGGCCCAGAAAAGGATCGCCGCGCTCCCGGTCCAGGTAATGGCGAAGAATCACGCAGCCGAAGCGCAGGTTGGTCTGCATGTGGAACAGCTTGCCCGGGTCGCCATCGCCAATCACGCGCGTCCAGAACGGCATGACCTGCATGTAGCCGCGTGCGCCGACGCTGCTGACGGCGAACTTGCGAAAGTTGCTTTCGACCTGGATCAGGCCCATGACCAGCGTCACCTCCAGCCCGGCGCGCCGGCTTTCGTACCAGACCGTCTGCAAAAATTCCTGGCGGATCTGCAGTTCGGGAATTTTGCGTTTCAGGCGTTCGCTCATGGCGCCCAGCCAGCGCAGGTACACCAGCTTGGCTTCGGTGCTGCCGAACTCCGGAATGGGTGGCGCATGGTTGGCAATGGCCGAACCCAAGGCCGTGCGCACCGAGTCCATCAGCGGTTCCTCCAGTTGCCCACCCGCGCTGGCATGCTTCGAAATTAATAGCGATAATCCCGCGCCGGACAGGCGGGATAGCCATTTTCTTCTTGAGAAAGTCACTGAAGTTCTGTGAGGGGGAAGAGCATGCGCAAATCAGGACAGTTTTGCACCCTTCACAATGCCAGTGTGTCTTTGAGGAAGTCCAACACGTTCGCCGCCTCCACCTTGCTGGCGACCGTGTCGCGGCGGTGTTGGTATTCGATGTGGCCTTCCTTCAGGCCCCGGTCGCCAATCGTGATGCGGTGCGGCACGCCGATCAGTTCCCAGTCGGCGAACATCGCGCCCGGCCGCTCGTTGCGGTCGTCCAGCATCACATCGACGCCTGCGGCCAGCAATTCGGCATGCAGTTTTTCGGCGGCGGCCTTGACGTCGGGAAAACGGTCCGGGCTGATCGGGCAGATCACCAGCGTGAAGGGGGCGATCGCATCCGGCCAGATGATGCCGCGCTCGTCATGGTTCTGCTCGATGGCTGCCGCCGGCAGGCGGGTGATGCCGATGCCGTAGCAGCCCATTTCCAGGAATTGCGGCTTGCCGTTTTCCCCGAGGAAGGTGGCGTTCATGGCCTGGCTGTACTTGGTGCCGAGGTAGAACACATGGCCGACCTCGATGCCGCGCTCGATCGCCAGCACGCCTTTTCCATCGGGCGAGGCATCGCCAGCCGCGACATTGCGCAGGTCGGCGACCTGTTCGGGCTCGGGCAGGTCACGTCCCCAGTTGACGCCTGTGATGTGAAAATCGGCTTCGTTGGCGCCGCAGACCCAGTCGGCCAGCACGGCGACTTCCCGGTCCACCACCAGCTTGACCGGCTTTTTCAGGTTCAGTGGCCCGAGGTAGCCCGGCTCGCAGCCAAAGTGGTCGTCAATCTCGGCCAGCGTGGCGAAGCGAAAGCCAGCCAGTCCGGCCACTTTGCCGACCTTGATTTCGTTCATCTGGTGGTCGCCGCGCAGCAGCAGCAGCCAGACCTGTGTCTTGACGACTTCGCCGGCTTCGTTGGTCTGGTCCGTGGCCAGCACCAGCGACTTGACGCTGGTTTCCAGCGGAATGCCGAGCAGCTCGGCGACGTCGGCGCAGGTGGCCTTGCCCGGCGTCGCCGTTTGGGTCAGCGCTTGCGTTGCGGCCGGGCGTGGGCCTGCCGGTGCCAGCGCCTCGGCCTTTTCCATGTTGGCCGCGTAGTCGCTGGTCGGGCAATAGACGATGGCGTCTTCGCCGGTGGCGGCAATCACCTGGAACTCTTCGCTCAGGTCGCCGCCGATGGCGCCGCTGTCGGCGGCCACGGCGCGGTAGGTCAGGCCGAAACGGTCAAAGATGCGGCGGTACGCCTGCGCCATGTTCTGGTAGCTGAGCTTCGCGGCGGTGGGGTCGCGGTCGAAGCTGTAGGCGTCCTTCATGGTGAATTCTCGGCCGCGCATCAGGCCGAAACGCGGACGGCGCTCGTCGCGGAACTTGGTCTGGATCTGGTAGAGGTTTTTCGGCAGCTGCTTGTAGCTGCGGATGTCCTGGCGCATCACGTCGGTGACGACTTCCTCGCTGGTCGGCTGCACCACGAAGTCGCGGCCGTGGCGGTCCTTGATGCGCAGCAGTTCAGGCCCCATGCTGTCAAAACGGCCGGTTTCCTGCCAGAGCTCGCCCGGCTGGACCACCGGCATGCTCATTTCAATCGCGCCGGCCCGGTTCATTTCCTCGCGGACAATTGCTTCGACCTTGCGGATGACGCGCAGGCCCATGGGCATGTAGTTGTAGATGCCGGCGCCCAGTTTCTTGATCAGGCCGGCGCGCATCATGAGTTGATGGCTGACGATTTCGGCGTCGGCCGGGGCTTCCTTGAGGGTGGAAATGAAGAACTGGGAGGCTTTCATGGGCTATTTTTCTGGGTTTGGAGACTGTCGTCCGGCCGGGCGCTTGGCGGGTGCGCCTTCGCTGTGCATAATGGACTCAGTTTAAAAATTTTGAGGTTTGATTATGCTTGACAGGGACGGATTTCGGCCCAATGTCGGCATCATCTTGCTCAACCAGAGAAGTCAGGTATTTTGGGGCAAACGCATCCGTACCCACTCATGGCAATTTCCGCAGGGCGGCATTGATCGGGGCGAAAACCCTGAACAAGCCATGTTTCGCGAGTTGCATGAAGAGGTTGGTCTGCACCCACAGCACGTGCAGGTGCTGGCCCGTACCCGAGACTGGTTGCGCTATGAGGTGCCCGACCGATTCATCCGGCGCGACGCGCGCGGACATTACAAAGGCCAGAAACAGATCTGGTTCCTGCTTCAACTGGTCGGTCACGACTGGGACTTGAACCTGCGCGCCACCAACCATCCCGAGTTTGATGCATGGCGCTGGAACGACTATTGGGTGCCGCTCGATGTCGTGGTGGAATTCAAGCGCGGCGTCTATGAAATGGCCCTGACCGAGTTGTTCCGCTTCGTGCCACGCTGCGAATTCCGCTTTGATGCACGTCCGGAGCAGCGCAACCGCTATTTGCGCGGCGGGCTGCACCAGCGCGACCTGCTGGCCGGCCAGCCGGTGGAGTCGGCGTCGTTCCTTGCGGGAGGCGGAATTCCTTCTTGCGCCAGCCGGCCCGGCGTTCCTTTCGAGTTGCCGCCCGGCGCCAGTTTCGAGCCTGACCCGCAGACCAGCCATGGGCTGGATGTACCCACGAAAAAAGCATGAAATTCAAGTCAGTCTCGATCGTTGCCAGTATCTTGTTGCTGGGTTTGGCTCCCCCGGTCTGGTCACAGTTTGACGTCGATGAACCCGAATGGAAAGAATCCGATGCACCGCCGCCGCCCGCTTTTGATGTGGGCAAGCTGGTCAGCGTGGAAGTTTCTCCCAATTCATCGCTGGTGTACGGTGTCGATCCTGCCTCCATCAGCATTACCCAAAGCGATGGTCTGGTGCGTTATGTGATGGTGGCGACGAGCGCCAGCGGTGTGCGCAATGTGATGTATGAAGGCATACGCTGCGCTACCGGTGAGTTCAAAACCTATGCCCGTTACTCGACCGATGGAAAGTGGACGCCGGTTGGCAATCCGGAATGGCGCTCAATGTATGGCAATGCGCCCTTCAAACATCCCTTGCGCCTGGCGAAGGCGGGTGCCTGTGACAACGCAGCGCCAGCAACCTCGGTCAGGGAAATGGTCAGCCGGCTGAAAAACCCGAATTACGGCGTGACGCCATAGACCCAGGGACGCCAGGCTTTGCTGGCAATGCCTGCCTCATGCTAACGGCTGAGGATCAGGTTGGTGCGGTGGACCATTTCGGATTCGCCGGTGTAGCCGAGCAAGCGTTCGAATTCCGACGAGACCTTGCGGCAGATCAGCCGGGCTTCCGAACTGGAGTAGTTCGCCAGGCCGCGCGCAATTTCAATTCCCTCCGCGTCCCTGACGGCAATCACGTCACCACGCGAAAAATCACCCTGAACCCCGGTCATGCCGATGGGCAGCAGGCTCTTGCCACTGATCTTCACCATGCTGGCAGCGCCCAGGTCCACCGTGACGGATCCACGCAGTTGCAGATGGTCCGCCATCCATTGCTTGCGCGCCTGCATCTTCTGGGTCTGGGCCACCAGCAGCGTGCCAATCGCCTCGCCCTGGGTCAGCCGGATCAGCGCTTGGGGTTCACGGCCCCAGGCAATCACGGTCGAAGCCCCCGAACCCGCCGCACGCTTGGCCGCCAGGATCTTGGTGATCATGCCGCCGCGGCCAATGCTGGAGCCGGCGCCGCCCGCCATCGCTTCGAGCGCCACATCGCCGGCCTTGGCTTCATGAATGAATTCCGCCGCCGGGTTTTTGCGCGGATCGGCGGTGTACAGGCCCTTCTGGTCGGTCAGGATGATGAGCGCATCGGCTTCAACCAAATTGGCCACCAGCGCACCGAGGGTGTCGTTGTCACCAAACTTGATCTCGTCATTGACGACCGTGTCGTTCTCGTTGATGACTGGCACCACGCCGAGCTGCAGCAGCGTCAGTAGGGTGGAGCGGGCATTGAGGTAGCGCTCCCGGTCGGCCAGGTCGGCGTGGGTCAGCAGCACCTGCGCGCTGCCAATGCCGTTTTCGCGCAGCTTGGTTTCATACATCTGCACCAGGCCCATCTGGCCCACGGCCGCTGCCGCCTGCAGTTCATGGATGGCCTTGGGGCGTGTGTGCCAGCCCAGGCGCTTCATGCCTTCGGCAATCGCGCCACTGCTCACCATGATGACTTCGCGCCCGTCTTTGACCAGGGCGGCCAATTGCTCGGACCACTGGCCAATGGCCTCTGAATCCAGGCCACGGCCTTCGTTGGTCACGAGGCTGGAGCCGACCTTGACCACAATGCGCCGGGCGTTGCGCAGAACAGGAGAGCCTGAAGGAGCGTGCATTTTTCAGTGTTTCAAGGCTCTGGCGCAAGGTGGACGGGCGCAGCCAGCTATTGTTTACAGAGCAACCCGAAGGCTTCAGTTGCCGGGAAAAGAACCGCAATCAGTCGGAGGACGCCGGGCTTTTGGGCTCGGGCGGCAGTTCGATGAAGCGTGGATCGATTTCCTCCTCTGGCTGCTCGCTCTTCTGGACTTTCTTGACATGCTGGTAGATCGTCTTGACGAGCTGCTCGCAGCCTTCGCGGGTCAGCGCAGAAATTTCAAAGACCGGGCCTTTGAACTTGAAACGCTTGACGAAATCCTTGACAACTTCGGCGCGCTTGTCACCATCGATCATGTCAAGCTTGTTCAGCACCAGCCAGCGCGGTTTTTTATGCAACGCCTCGTCGTACTTCTTGAGCTCGCCGACGATGGCCTTGGCCTGCGCGACCGGGTCGACATTTTCGTCAAACGGCGCCAGATCGACAATATGCAGCAGCAGGCGGGTTCGCTGCAGATGCCGTAAAAACAGATGCCCCAGGCCTGCGCCTTCCGACGCGCCTTCGATCAGGCCTGGCAAGTCAGCCACGACAAAGCTTTGCTCGGGTCCGACGCGAACCACGCCCAGGTTGGGGTGCAGGGTGGTGAACGGGTAATCGGCAATGCGCGGCCGGGCATTGGAAACCGCCGAGATGAAGGTTGATTTTCCGGCATTCGGCATGCCCAGCAGGCCCACATCGGCCAGCACCTTGAGTTCGAGCTTCAGGCTTTTGCGGTCGCCCGGCCAGCCGGGCGTCTTGCTGCGCGGTGCGCGGTTCGTCGAACTTTTGAAGCGCAGGTTGCCAAAACCGCCATCGCCGCCTTTGGCGATCAGGATCTGCTCGCCGGGCACCAGCAGTTCGAAAAGGACCTCGCCGGTTTCGCCATCGGTCAGGATGGTGCCGACCGGCATTTTCAGGATGATGTCGTCGCCCTTGGCGCCGAACATGTCCGAACCCATGCCATGGCCGCCGTTGCGCGCTTCATGCCGGCGCGAAAACCGGAAGTCGACCAGCGTGTTCAGGTTGATGTCCGCCACCGCGTACACATGGCCACCCCGCCCGCCATCACCCCCGTTCGGACCGCCAAACTCTTTGTATTTTTCATGGCTGAACGAGACGCAGCCGCTCCCGCCATCGCCGGCGGCAATGTCAATATAAGCTTCGTCAACAAATTTCATGATGGGGTGGGGTGCAGGTAGGAAATGGAATTAAAAGGGTGGCTGACAAACAAAAAAGCCCCGACGGGTCGGGGCTTCGATGCTACCCAAGTGGTCGGCTTACGCCGAGGTCACATTGACAGTGCGCTTGTTCATCGAGCCCTTGACGCAAAAGGAGACTTGACCGTCCACCAGTGCATACAGGGTATGGTCTTTGCCGATGCCGACATTGACGCCCGGGTGGAACTGGGTACCACGCTGGCGCACGATGATGCTGCCTGCGTTGATCACTTCGCCGCCAAATTTCTTGACGCCAAGCATCTTGGGCTGTGAATCACGCCCGTTTCGCGTAGAGCCGCCGCCTTTTTTCTGTGCCATTTTTCGTTACTCCTGGTACTGGACTGGTTAGCCGACGATCGCGCCGATTTGCAGTTCAGTGAAGTTCTGCCGGTGACCCTGGCGTTTCTGATAGTGCTTGCGACGGCGCATTTTGAAAATGCGAACCTTGTCGTGCCTGCCGTGAGACAGCACCGTGACCGTGACAGTTGCGCCGGAAACCAAGGGCGTACCGACCTTGATTGAACTGCCTTCGCCGACAGCCAATACCTGGTCAATAACGATCTCTTGGCCTACGTCCGCAGCAATCTGTTCTACTTTAATTTTTTCTCCAGCAGCAACTTTGTATTGTTTGCCACCGGTTTTTATGACCGCGTACATGTAAACCCTCGTAAATTGAGTTCTGCGGACGGATTTCCACAGAGCCCAAGATTCTAGCAT
>JBBSRS010000043.1:0-10923 GCA_038242795.1 Burkholderiales bacterium | reverse complement strand
TCGCGCTGCCCGAAGACCTGGGCGTGGACCGTTCCAAGGCCACCCGCTCGCTGCTGGCGGCCAAGAGCATGGCCGATCTGGTCGACTGGTCGGGCGGGCTGTACGAGCCGCCGGCCAAGTTCAGGAGCTGGTGATGAAGGCGTTTGTTCATGAAACCGTCGAAGCGGGTAATGTTGAAGCCCGTAATGCCGAAGTGCGCAGTGCCGGCGTATGGCTGGCCGGACGGGTGGTTGAGGCGCTGCTGGACGAGGCGCGTCTGGCCCCGAAGCCGGGTCTCGTTGACAGCCGGGGTCAGGGCGCTCACACCGACCTTGACCTGGCGCTGATGTGCCGCTCGGCCCGTGCGCTTGAGCCCGCATTTGCCGCCATGGCCGAAGCCGCCCGCACAGCCGCCGCGCCCACGCTCGCCTTGCGAGAAGAACTCGGCCGGCTCGGCCGCGAAGCCGAGGCGACGATGATGAAGGCGACCGGGGGCCTCAACACCCATCGGGGCGCCATCTGGGCAATGGGTTTGCTGGTGGCGGCGGCTGCACAAGCGGATTTCACGGCAACGCCCGTGCAAATCGCGCACCGGGCGGCGAGCCTTGCGCAAATGCCAGACCGCCACGCGCCGCTGGTGACCGGCAACAAGGGCGAACGCGCCTGCCGCGACTTTGGCGTCACCGGCGCCCGGGGCCAGGCGCAGGCAGGTTTTCCGCATGTTGTCGAAAGAGGGCTGCCGGAACTCAAACGCAGCCGCTCGCGCGGTGACAGCGAGACCGCTTCCCGGCTCAATGCGTTGCTGGCCATCTTGAGCGGCCTGGACGACACCTGCGTGCTGTCGCGCGCCGGGCCTGCAGGGCTGCGGGCGCTGCAGGCGGATGCCGCCGCCGTGCTGGCCGGTGGTGGCGTGGCAACCCTGACGGGCCGGCGCTTGCTGCGCCAGCTTGACGCCCGGGCGTTGGCTTTGAATGCCTCACCGGGCGGCGCAGCCGATTTGCTGGCCGCCACCTTGTTCCTTGATGGCCTGGCTCCAGCGTCCTCAGGTCTTCACTTCCTTGAAAGCTTTTATGGAAACCTTTGATTTTCAGTACCCTGCGGGGCAGCCCGTCAGCGGGCGTGTGATCGTGGGCGTGGTCGGCTCGGGCGACCTGGAAGTGCTGCTGGAGCCGGGCATTGCGGGACAGACCTGCGTGCGCGTGACCACATCGGTCAATGGCTATGGCGCCGTCTGGCAGGCGCAGCTGGACCGCCTGTTCAAGGCCGATGCGCAGGGATGGCCTGCGGCCCGGTTAGAGATCAACGACTTTGGCGCAACGCCGGGCGTGGTCGGCATGCGCGTGGCACAGGCTTTCCAGACACTGGGCGACGCGGCCCCGGGAGAAAAATCATGAACACTTCACCCGTGAGCCAGACGCGGCACAACAGCTTTGTCGAACTCGACGCCAGAGGCCGGGTGCGAGCGTTGCTTGATGCGGGGACGTTTCGCGAACTCATCGACCCGTTCGAGCGCATGACCTCGCCCTGGCTGGCGCGCCAGGGGGTGGTCACGCAAGCGGACGATGGCGTGGTGGTCGCCAAGGGCTGCATCGAAGGCCAGCCCGCCGTGGTGCTGGCGATTGAAGGCGCGTTCCAGGGCGGCAGCCTGGGCGAGGTGGGCGGTGCAAAAATAGCCGGCGCGCTGGAACTGGCTGCCGAGGACAACCGCAAGGGCGTGCCGACGCGCGCTGTCATCCTGTTTGAAACTGGCGGCGTGCGCCTGCAGGAAGCCAACCTGGGCCTGGCCGCCATTGCCGAGATCCATTCGGCCATCGTCGATCTGCGGCAGTACCAGCCGGTCATCGGCGTCATTGCCGGCAGCGTGGGCTGCTTTGGCGGCATGTCGATTGCCGCCGGCCTGTGCAGCTATTTGGTCGCCACGCGCGAAGCGCGGCTGGGCCTGAACGGGCCGCAGGTCATCGAGCAAGAAGCCGGCATCACCGAATACGATTCGCGCGACCGGCCTTTCATCTGGAGCTTCACCGGCGGCGAGCAACGCTTTCGCACCGGACTGGTCGATGCCTACGTCCAGGACGACACCACCGACATCCGCAGCACCGTTGTCGGCCTGCTGCATCGCGGCCGGCCCCAGGTCGAGCGCAGCGACCAGTATTCGCATTACCTCGAACGCCTGTCGTCTTACGACGCCCGTGTGCAGGCCACGCCCGACAGGGTTCGGCAGGTCTATAACGTCAACCACGTCGATAGCGTCAACAGCGCAGGAGCCAGCCATGAATGAAAAAATCTTAAGCCGTGGCGTTACCTGGTTGGCCGCCCTGACGGATAACGCTGACGTGCTGCCGGGCTACCCGCCCTCGGTTTGCGTGGTCGATGCGCCGCTGGCCGGCCAGCCAGCGCGTTACATCGCAGTCGTGCCGGATGCCGAAAGCAGCTACCCGCGCGCGCGTACCGGCGAGACCGGGCTGATTGAAGGCTGGGCGCTGGCGCAGGCGGTACACGAGGTCGTCGCGGCGGATCGCGATGGCGCCAAACGCGCCATCGTCGCGGTGATCGATGTCAGCAGCCAGGCCTATGGCCGGCGCGAAGAGGCGTTTGGCATTCACCAGGCGCTGGCCGGTGCCGCCGGTGCCTATGCACAGGCACGCCAGCAGGGCCATCCGGTGATCGGCCTGATCGTCGGCAAGGCCATGTCCGGCGCTTTCCTGGCCCACGGCTACCAGGCCAACCGGCTGATTGCGCTGAACGATGACGGCGTGATGGTGCATGCGATGGGCAAGGCAGCCGCCGCCCGAGTGACGCTGCGCAGCGTCGAAGACCTGGAGCGGCTGGCGGCCGACGTGCCGCCAATGGCCTACGACATCGCCAGTTACGCCACGCTGGGCCTGTTGTGGAAGCTGGTGGATGTGACCAGCGCCGAACAGCCGTCGTCCTCCGATGTGCAAGTCGTACGCGGCGCGCTTGTGGCAGCACTGGACAACATCAAAACCGACCCGGCGCCCGACTTGCGCAGCCGTCTGGGCGGTGCCAACCGGCAGGCTTCGTCGCGGGTGCGCGAGAAGCTGCGCGCGCAGTGGTGAATTCACCTGCCGCTATCTATCGGCCGCACGATTTGCTGTGGCTGCAAGACGCGGCATCGTTGATTTTTTCAGCATCCCCGCCGCCTTGGGCCACCCCTGAATGGCTCGCTGTGGCGCCCGTGGTGGTGCGGCGGGCCACGCTCGCCGATACGGCGCAGGTTCCGGTGGGGCTGCGGGGTGCCACGCGCAGTGAGCGCTGCGCCGCCCAGGTCGCACGCGCGCAGGTGATGCGCGTCGTGACGCCGGAGACAGTTGCACGCCGAGCGACAAGCAGCGAGCTGGTGCGCGCATCGGCGTTGCCTTGTCTGCAAACGCTTGCCCGCCTTGCCCCGGCACTGGACGCCTTGCCGCTGGCGTGGGGCGTGACGGGCAGTGTCGGTTTTTCACTGGCGAGCGGCTTCGACGTGCTGCGCGCCGACAGCGACCTCGACCTGATCGTGCGCGCGCCTCTGGCCAGCGAGGCCGACGTGCTGCGCGCTGTCGCCGGCCTGCTGGGCGACAGTGAAACGCGCGTCGATGTGCAGGTAGAGACACCGTTCGGCGCCTTTGCCCTGCAGGAGTGGATTCGCACCGGTGGCGCTGTCCTGTTGAAAACAAACCGGGGGCCTCTGCTGACCGACGATGCATGGTCGCGTCCGGACGCTGTCTGTTTCGATGCGCTTTGCAGCCAGACGCGGCCATGAGCATTCTTTTCACCTTTCCAGGTCAGGGCGCCCAACGCGTTGGCATGCTGCATGCGCTGGCGCAGAGCGTACGGGTGCGCGAGGTGATTGACGAGGCCAGCGACGTGCTGGGTCGTGACGCGCTGGCGCTGGACAGCGCCGAGGCGCTGCGCTCGTCGGTGGCGGTTCAGCTCGCTTTGCTGGTTGCCGGCGTCGCGACGGCGCGCCACCTGATTCACGAGGCTGGCCCGACCGATGCGGTGGCCGGCTTGTCGGTCGGCGCTTATCCGGCGGCGGTGGTGGCTTCGGTGCTGTCCTATGCCGACGCACTGCGGATTGTCGAACGGCGCGCCCGTCTGATGGCGACAGCATATCCCGGCGGCTACGGCATGACGGCGATTCTGGGCCTGGAGCGCACCGCGCTGGAGCCGCTCATTGCCCACGTGCATTCTGCTGCTTCACCCGTTTACCTGGCCAACATCAATGCCCCGACGCAGCTGGTGATTGCCGGCGCACATGCCGCCATGGTCTTCGTGGCCGAACTGGCCCAGGAGCGGGGTGCCTATGCTGCCAAGCCGGTGGCGATCAGCGATCCTTCGCATTGCCCGCTGCTTGATGCGCCGGCCGCCGAACTGGCGCTGGCCATGGCCAGGGTGCCGGTGGTTGCGCCGCGCCTGCGTTACTTCAGCGCCAGCCTGGGACGCGCCACGAGTGCCCCCGCCCGTATCGCCGACGACCTGGCGCGCAACATGGCGCTGCCGGTGAAATGGCATGACACCACGGTGCTGGCGCATGAGCAGGGCGTGCGCCTGAGTGTGGAAATGCCGCCGGGCAGCGTGTTGACCAAGCTCAGTGGGCTGGCGTTTCCCGAGGCTTTGTCGGTGGCCGCAGCCGACACGCGCACCGACACGCTGGCGGTCTTGATGGCGCGGGAGCGGCAGCGCGAACAATAGGCATCGGGTCAATGCAGACCGGATGGCGCCACGCCGCCGGCTTTTCAAAAGCACGGCGGCGTGGGTTTGGTTTTCAGCCTGCTAAAACAAGATTTCAAGCACTAAATAGGCTTGTGGCGCATGACTGGCGGGCGCAGGCAGCTATGAATTCAGTAGTAAAAATCTGTCTTGCACCTCGACCCGCTTGATGCAAGGTCGGGGTGGTTTCGTTCTAGCCGATCAGTGCGCGGGTAGCGAAGAACAGCACCGAAGGCCCCATCAGGCAACCCAGACCGGTGTAGAACGTCGAGGTCATGGCGCCGTAGGGAACCAGCTTGGGATCCACCGCCGCCAGGGCGCCGCAGACACCGCTGGTCGTACCCATCATGCCGCCAAACACCATCGCCGTGCGCGGGTTGTCCAGGCCGATGTACTTGGCGAAGAAGGGCGTGCCCACCATCACCATGACCGACTTCACCAGACCTGCCGCAATGCTCAGGGCAATCATTTCAGAACTTGCCCCTATGGCCGCGCCGGTAATCGGTCCGACAATGTAGGTCACAGCCCCTGCACCGATGGTCGTAATGCTCACGGCGTCGGTGTACCCAAATGCCATCGCGACGGCGGCGCCGACCACAAAGGACAACACGACGCCCGTGAACAGCGAAACAATGCCACTGACGCCACACTTGCGCATATCCGTCAGCGTGGCGCCATAGGCGGTTGAGACAATGGCGAAATCGCGCAGCATCGCGCCGCCCAGCAGGCCTACGCCGCTCAGCAGCTTGAAATCGACAACGCCATTTTTGCCGCCGGTCACGACGCCGCCAATGTAGGCCATCAGCAGCCCCAGAATGATCGCGAGGGCCGAGCCGTGCAGGTGCCCGCGCGTCAATCGCGCCGACAAAAAGTACGAAACCCACATCGTGATGCCTACGACGGCGAAGGCGGTCAGCAGCCCGTTCTTGACGAGCACATTGATCAAAATATCCATGGTGTTCACTCCTGACTCTTGTAAGCGAGTTTTTCCTCTTCGAGCAGATGCTTTGAGCGACCGATGCGGTCGATGACCGGAATCAGCGCGAAGCAAATCACCGTCGCCAAGGCACCAGCGATGATCGCCATCGGGCCTCCCTTGAGGGCGCCCAGTACGTTTTGCTGCGCCGCCATCGCCACCACAATCGGGATGTACATGGCCGTCCAGAAAGCCACGCCTTGAGACGACTGCTGTACGAAGCGGCCGGTGTTCTTGAGATGCTCAGAGGCAAACAGCAGCAGGATCATCGCGAAACCGACGCCCCCCACATTCGCCTTGACACCGATTGCCGCGCCCAGCAGGTCGCCGATCAGTACCCCGAGCAAGGTACAGATGGACAGCAGCGCTACCCCGTAGATGATCATGATGCTTGTCTCCTTGATGCGGCCTGTGTGCGGCCGGCCATTCGAAACCGGGTCCCGCACGGGCCGGAAGGCTTGCCGCGTTGGTTTCTTGGTCGCCACTTTATCGGCGGCACCGAGGCAGATCAATTAGCGCGAAGGCATCACGATTTCAGTGGTTGAAACAGTCGAGGGTTAACCCTGAAATCACGCCAGCGTCTGTTTCGACAGTCGGCACACCGACGCCAGGACCAGCAGGTTCGGATCGCGTTCCCGGGCGCGCAGGAAGTTCAGGCCGATGTGCTGGCGCATCAGGAACTTCGGCTGCAGCGGAATCAACTGCACCTTGCTGGGAATCACTTCGCGTACCCGGCCCGGCAGCAGCGTGCAGCCAATGCCGCCGCTGACCAGGTTCATCAGCGAGAAGATGTCGCCCACCTTCATGGCGATGTTGGGCGTGAAACCGGCCACACGAAAGGCTTCGATGAAGCCGGAGTAAGTGGCAAAGCCCTCGGTCAGGCTGACAAAACGCTCGTCGGCGCAGGCGCTCAGATCCACGGCGTCCAGGTTCGCGTCGCGGGAGCCGACGGGCGCGGCAAAGTAGATGTCGTCATCGAACAGCGCAATGGATTCAATGTCGGCTTCGCCTTCGGGCACGGCCATCAGGGTCGCATCGACCAGGCCCTGCCTGAGCTTTTGCAGCAGCTCCGCATTGGAGCCCAGAATCAATTCGGTCTGCAGCTCCGGCTTGCGCAGCTTGATGCCCATGATGAGCGTGGGCACTGTCTTGATGGTGAGCGAATACAGCGAGCCCATCTTGATGCTGTCGGCCGCATAGCCGCCGGCCTGCCGGGTCGAGGTAATGCCTTCTGCCATCAGTTTGAGCACGTCGCGCGCCACCTCGGCCAGCACCTGCGCAGCATCGGTGGGCAAAAGGTTACGGCCTTCGTGGCGGAACAGGGTGCAGCGCACACCTTCTTGCAGTGAGTGCAACGCGCGGTGCACACTGACGGTACTGACATCAAGCCGTTCGGCCGCGCGCGTCAGGCTGCCCGTTTCCAGATAAGCCAGCAGAACCTCCAGCTTGCGGAAGGTGATTTCTTCACTGATACGGTTGTGCATGCCAGCCTTTGTGCTTATCGGCTGCATTGTGCATTGAGAGCGTTGAGCCTGTGCAGGACAGCAGCCCAGCCCGGCAAACTTCCAGCGGCTCAAGCGAGAAGTGGCGCAACTGGCGGTGGGGCGGTTAGGAACAGCGAAGGGCTGAGTCCGGATTGTTGGCTTTGCGCGGCGAGTTTTTAGCCAAATGAGGCTCTGGCGCAAGCAGTACGGGCGCTATTTGCTATTGAATTTGTAGTGCACTGGGCTTTCAGGAATGACCGGAAATTCCTGGCAGTGCTTGATTGGCTACAGGCTTTAAGCAAAAATTTTCCCGTGTTATTTCCTTCTTCGCAGAAATGACGGCCTTTGCTTTATGAGCTTCGTTAGATGTGCAAGAAGGCTGTTGCGCAGTGGTACCAGGCACCGTCTTATCAGCGCTTGCGTTAGTTCAAACGCAGCGCATCGACAACACGCGAGAACGCCGGGGATGGCTGTCGCCGGCTGGGATAGTAAAGGTAGTAGCCGTCGAATGGAGCACACCAGTCCTGCAGCACGCACACCAGTCGTCCCTCCTCGATGTGCGGGGCGAACTCGTCTTCCGGGAGGAATGCAATGCCCAGCCCTTCAAGGGCTGCGAGCACGATATGGGGCGTGCTGTTGAGCACGACCTGCCCATCGACACGAACATTCAACGGCTCCCCTTTGCGCTCGAACTCCCAAACGTACAGCCCGCCATGCGTCGGAAAGCGCATGTTGATGCAGCAGTGGTCCACCAACTCACGTGGGTTCTTCGGCCCAGGGTGCTTGGCAAAGTAGGCTGGCGAGGCGACTACGGCCATGCGCATTTTCGGGCCAATCGGTACCGCGATCATGTCCTTGTCGATGGTATCGCCCAGACGCACGCCAGCGTCAAAGCGATCCGCCACGATGTCTCGAAACCCGTAATTGATGTCGAACTCGATCTTGATGTCAGGAAACTCGGCCAATAGGGGTGCAATCTTCGGCAGCAGTGTCGTTCGCACGACGTGGTCGCCGCAGGTAATGCGTACGGTGCCCGCAGGTTTATCGCGCAACTCGGTCAACGCGTCCAGTTCATCTTCGATTTCGTCAAAGCGATGCCCGATGGCCTGGAAAAGCCGTTCACCCGCCGCTGTGGGCGAAACACTGCGCGTGGTACGCGTGAGCAGCCGGATTTCAAGCTTCGCTTCCAGCCCGCTGATAGCTTGGCTCAGGGCTGATTGGGTCACGCCCAGCAGCGCAGCCGCGCGGGTGAAGCTGCCTTCCCGGGCCACCGTTACGAAGGACAAGAGATCGTTGAGGTTTCGTCTGACCATGCTGCAGTTTGCCACGGCTATTAATTAGCATGACTAATATAAGCTTTAAGCATTCATTAGCTAGTCAAGGGAACCTCGGTCCACGAAAATTCAGGGCATGACAAAGTTTTGTCCGTCCCAAACGCGCTGAACTCAACTTAAACATGCATGGAGATTTACAGATGACCCAACAAGAATCGTATCGCCGCGAGTTCCTGAAAACAGCCGGTACCGGCCTCGCTGCGCTGGGTGCCCTGTCGGTAGTCGGCAGCGCAGCGTTCGCTGCCGACAACAAGCCAGTGCCAGACATGTCCAATGGAGCCAACAATTTCTACAAAAGCGCGACAGTGACCGCACAGAAGGTCGCTTTCAACAATCAGTACAAGATGAAGGTGGTCGGGAATCTGTTCACGCCCAAGACCCTGAGCGGTAATGCCAAGCATCCGGCCATCGTCGTCGGCCACCCGATGGGCGCGGTGAAAGAGCAAAGCTCGAACCTGTACGCGCAAAAGCTGGCCGAGCAGGGATTTGTCACTTTGGCCATCGACCAGTCGTTCTGGGGCGAGAGCGAGGGCCAAACGCGCAACCTCGTCTCGCCTGACATCTACGCCGAAGCCTTCAGCGCCGCAGTGGACTACCTGGGCACGCAGGCATTTGTGAACCGGGAGCGCATCGGCGTTCTGGGTATCTGCGGCAGTGGCAGCTTCGTCATCAGCGCCGCCAAGATCGACCCGCGCATGAAAGCCATCGCCACGGTCAGCATGTATGACATGGGCGCGGCCAACCGCAATGCACTGAACCATTCACAAACGCTTGCGCAACGCAAGCAGATCATTGCCGAGGCCGCGCAGCAGCGTTATGCGGAGTTCACCGGCGGCAAGACCGAGTACACCGGCGGAACGGTGCACCAACTGGACAAGGACACGCACCCCATTCAGCGCGAGTTCTACGATTTCTATCGCACCCCGCGCGGCGAATTTACGCCCGCCAGTTCTTCGACTGCGCTGACGACCCACCCGACGCTGACCAGCAACGTCAAGTTCATGAATTTCTACCCGTTCAACGATATTGAAACCATCTCGCCGCGCCCGATGCTGTTTATCACCGGCGACCAGGCGCATTCCAGGGAGTTCAGCGAAGAAGCGTATCGGCTGGCTGGCCAGCTCAAAGAACTGGTCATCGTTGCGGGCGCGGGACACGTCGATCTGTATGACCGGGTGAACCTCATTCCGTGGGACAAGCTGAACACGTTCTTCCACAAGAATTTGGCGTAAGCAGGTCATTCATGACAGTACCAATAAGCAGCGCCACCACTCATGGCACATACAGGCAGCGCACTGCCGATGCGCAGCCCGCTTGGGGCGGAGTTTTCGCGATGACGTTGTGCGTTTTCGCGCTCATCGCCTCGGAATTCATGCCGGTGAGTCTGCTGACGCCCATGGCCAACGATCTGAGCGTCAGCGAAGGGCTGATAGGCCAGGGTATTGCCATCTCCGGTGCGTTGGCGGTGCTGACCAGCCTGTCGGTCTCGTTCATTGCGGGCAACATGAACCGCAAGGTGCTTTTGCTCGGGCTGACCGTGCTGATGGCTATTTCTGGGGTCGTTGTCGCGTGGGCACCGAACTACCTGATGTACATGGTCGGTCGTGCCCTGATCGGCGTGGTGGTCGGTGGATTCTGGTCGTTGTCGGCCGCCACCGCCATGCGCCTGGTACCGTCTGACCAGGTCCCGCGAGCCTTGGCCATCTTCAATGGCGGCAATGCGCTGGCAACGGTCATCGCGGCCCCGCTGGGTAGTTACCTGGGTTCGATCATTGGATGGCGCGGTGCATTTTTCTGTCTGGTGCCGGTGGCATTGATCGCCTTTTTCTGGCAGTGGATCAGCCTGCCTTCCATGCCGGCGCAGGCGCGCTCGGCGGGTTCTGGCAACCCCTTGAGGCTGCTTAAAAACCCGGCGGTTTTGATAGGCATGTTGGCTGTCAGCACTCTCTTTATGGGCCAGTTCGCATTGTTTACCTATTTGCGCCCGTTTCTTGAAACGGTGACGCATGTGGATGTGGCCACGCTGTCACTCCTTTTGTTGACGATGGGTGTTGCTGGGCTCTTGGGCACCACGGTCATCGGCAAGTTTATGCAATGGGGCTTTTACCGCACCCTGATCCTTATTCCGGTCTTGATGGCGGCGATTGCCGTGGCTCTCGTCTTTTTTGGTGGCGAGACTGCCGCAGTGTCAGCGCTGTTGGGCGTGTGGGGACTGGTTAGCACCGCAGCGCCGGTGGGCTGGTGGTCGTGGTTGGCAAAAACTTTGCCCGGTAACGCCGAAGCGGGCGGCGGGCTGATGGTTGCCGTGGTTCAGCTCGCCATTGCGCTGGGCTCCACCTTGGGTGGCTTGCTGTTCGATGCAAGTGGCTACCAGAGCACGTTCTTTGCAAGCGCCGTCGTGCTGCTGATTGCGGCTTTCCTGACCTTTCTGGCCTCACGC
>JBBSRS010000042.1:0-10984 GCA_038242795.1 Burkholderiales bacterium | reverse complement strand
ACATCGACGACTTCGCGCCCAACCTGAGCTTTTTCTTCAGCAACGGCATGGACCCGGAATACACCGTGATGGGCCGCGTCGCGCGTCGCATCTGGGCGGTGGCGATGAAGGAAAAATACGGCGCGAACGAGCGCAGCCAGAAGCTGAAATACCACATCCAGACCAGCGGCCGCAGCCTGCATGCGCAGGAAATCCAGTTCAACGACATCCGCACCACGCTGCAGGCGCTGATTGCGATTTACGACAACTGCAACTCGCTGCACACCAACGCGTTTGACGAAGCCATCACCACGCCGACCGAAGACTCAGTGCGCCGGGCCATGGCCATCCAGCTCATCATCAACCGCGAGTGGGGTCTGGCCAAGAACGAGAACCCGTCGCAAGGGGCGTTCATCATCGAAGAGCTGACCGAGTTGCTCGAAGAAGCCGTGCTGGCCGAGTTCCAGAACATTGCCGACCGGGGCGGCGTGCTGGGTGCCATGGAAACCGGCTCCCAGCGCGGCCGCATCCAGGACGAGTCGATGCACTACGAGATGCTCAAGCACACCGGCGAGCTGCCCATCATTGGCGTCAACACCTTCCGCAACCCGCATGGCGACGCGGTGCATGACAAGCTCGAACTCGCCCGCTCGACCGACGAGGAAAAGCAAAGCCAGCTCAAGCGCCTGGAGGACTTCCACACCCGCCACGCCAACGAAGCGCCGACGCAGCTCAAGCGGCTTCAGCAGGCGGTGATTGAAAACAAGAACGTGTTCGAGGTGCTGATGGACGCGGTGCGCGTGTGTTCACTCGGTCAGATCACCAATGCCCTGTTCGAGGTGGGCGGTCAGTACCGTCGGAACATGTAAGCATTGACAGCGCCGGCTTCAAATCCGGCGCTAAAAAAAAGAAACCCGGACCACCGATGCGGATCGCGCCTCGGTAGTCCGGGTTTCTTTTTTGGCCGGGCAACAAAATGCCCGGCCAGTTCTGTGGCTTAACCCTGGTGGGGGCGCTTGCCTGGGTTCTTCTTGCTGCGGGTGTGGGCACCGCGCTCAAGGCTGCATTTCTGGCCGTTGCCAGTGGTGATGGTGTAGCCTTTTGGCGGCACGGGCTTGGGGGCGCAGATGTCGGCCTCGACTCTGATTTTCTTGGACATGGAAGACTCCGGGTTAAAAATGGGCTGAACAGCTGATTTTAAGCGACTGCGCGCAAAGATCTGTATTTGGCCGGCCAATTCGCCAAACACCACCCTGATGCCAAGGCGCCATCAAGCAGCCAGTCACGTTCTGTTGTTGTTTCAGGCTGAGGGCAATATCGAATCGAGCACATGACCGGAACGACAGGGCGTCAAGCAGACACCCGGCGCAAACCACGTCACTGCCTCCAGGAATGCAGCGGCAGGTTCACCAGCAGGTTTTGCGGCTTGATGCGAAGCACGCCCTCGGCATTCATCATCAGCCCCAGGTAAACCGGCTTGCCCGACACATCGGCGCGCATCTCCCGGGGATCGTCAAAATCGAGTCGGAACAGGCTCACCAGGCGATTGAGCCGCTCCGCTGCCACGTCCCGGCCTTCATACAGGTCGTTGAGCAGCGCTGTCGCCTCGGTGTCGAGGCCCAGATGCCAGCGCCAGGCCTCGTCGTCGATTTTTTGCAGTGGCCGGATGGTGACGCCGACGCCCAGAAAGTGGCGAACCCATTGTTGCAGCACACCGGCCAATGCCTTCAGGCCAGAGCGCGCGCGGGTCATTTTCAGCACCAGGCCATGGCTCAGGTCGGTCGTGACTTCGTGCGTGAGGTCGAGCAAAAAGGCATGGCGGTCGGCCTGCTGCCAGTAGTCGGGCGCGTTGTCCTCGCCCAGCACCTGCAGGCTGATGGTTCGCAGCGGCGCCTTGGCCTCGGCCAAAAAGCGTCCAAAATCCCCCAGTCCCCCGGTTTCGTTGAACATGTCGATCACCTCGCGGTCTCCGCTGAGCACCTGCCCGTCCTGCGTGCTGATGCGCTGCGGGCGAAACAGCATTTCGCCGGCGCGCACTTCGTAGGCGTCGCTTGACGCGTGCAGCAGGTTGTGGGTGACAGCCTGCGCCAGCAGATCGATGAACAGGGGCGGAATGGTGATGTTTCCCGTTCCGTCGCCTGTGAACAGGCCCAGGTAATACGCTTCAAGCGTGCCGGCGGCCAGCAGGCCATCGCGAAAGCGCAAGAAGAACTGGTAGCTGTCGCGGACATCAGGGTCCTGCAGTTTCTGAAGACTGGCAGGAGACACAGGTTCAGACGGGGAGGCCATCAGGGCCGCGTGCAAGGCGCGTTCCACCTCACAGGATTCTGGAACCGGCAACAGTTCAGGACGGGCCAGGAAACTCCGCAGGTAGTCGTCGGTTGGCAGCAGCCAGCCACGGGGGTTGCGCTGAAGCGGCGTGAAGCCGCTGGAAGGCCAGAAATTTTGCATGGGCGTCATCGTCGCACAGCGCAGCAACCCTGCCATGACAACCCACGAAAAATGGATAGCTGTCCGCGCTTGCCCGTCATGCGCAGTCCAGGTTTTTTACCCAAAAATCGTGCCGGGTCTGGCCGGTTGCTCGTCGTTCCAAGCCACCACAACCCAAAGCCACACAAAGCGCATGCCGCAGGGTGTGGAACCGAGGTGCCATGACCAGCAACCTGCGGAATTCATGGATTCGCTTTCAATCCAGCAAACGCATGAAAGAAGGCATCCGACATTAACCTTTCATTACGAAAAACTACCTAAGGGTCTAACCCGGTATCTTCCACAGAGGGGTCTGGCTAGGATCAGGGCCTGTGTTTCACGAAGCCAAAGCCGTCTTTTTTCCGGACGCAACGTGATGTCAATTCAACCTGCCGGAGAGCCAATTTGCCAGTGGATTTCATTCTTGAAACGCGCAGCCTGACCAAGGAATTCAAGGGATTCATCGCCGTCAACAACGTGGACCTGAAAGTCCAGCGCGGGCACATTCATGCGCTCATCGGCCCCAACGGCGCCGGGAAGACGACCTTCTTCAACCTGCTGACCAAATTCCTGACGCCCACGCGCGGCAGCATCACCTTCAACGGCACCGACATCACCTTTGAAAAGCCGGCGCAGACCGCCCGGCGCGGCATTGTCCGTTCGTTTCAGATCTCTGCGGTGTTTCCGCACATGACGGTGCTGGAAAACGTGCGCGCCGCACTGCAGCGCAACGAGGGCACTTCGTTTCATTTCTGGAAAGCCGAAAGCACGCTGTTCCACCTGCACGACCGTGCCCGCGCCCTGCTGGATGAAGTCGACCTGGGCCAGTTTGCCGACGTGCTGACGGTCAACCTGCCTTACGGCCGCAAGCGTGCACTGGAACTGGCGACCACCCTGGCGCTGGAGCCTGAACTGATGCTGCTCGACGAACCCACGCAGGGCATGGGCCATGAAGACGTGGACCGGGTCACGCAACTGATCAAGAAAGTCTCTGCCGGACGGACCATCCTGATGGTCGAGCACAACATGAACGTGGTGTCGTCCATCGCCGACCGCATCACGGTGCTGCAGCGCGGCGCCATCATTGCCGACGGCCCGTATGCCGAGGTGTCGAAAAACCCGCTGGTCATCGAGGCCTACATGGGCACGGCAGACACTGCCTTGCAGGGAGCGCACTGACCATGAGCAAAGAATTTCTCCGGATCGACGACCTTCACGCCTGGTATGGCGAGTCGCACATTTTGCATGGCGTCAACCTGACGGTGAACGAGGGCGAGGTCGTCACCCTGCTCGGCCGCAACGGCGCCGGCCGCACCACCACCCTGCGCGCCATCGTCGGCCTGACGGGCGCGCGCAAGGGCTCGATCAAGATCAACGGCGAGGAAGCCCTGAAGCTCGCACCGCACAAGGTGGCCCGGCTCGGCGTGGGCTACTGCCCCGAGGAGCGCGGCATTTTCGCCAGCCTCTCGACCGAGGAAAACCTGATGCTGCCGCCGACGGTTGCCCAGGGTGGCATGAGCATCGACGAGATCTACACCATGTTTCCCAACCTGAAGGAGCGCGCCAACAGCCCGGGCACCCGCCTGTCAGGCGGCGAGCAGCAGATGCTGGCCGTGGCGCGCATCCTGCGCACCGGCGCGCGGCTGCTGCTGCTCGATGAAATTTCCGAAGGACTGGCACCGGTGATCGTCCAGAAACTGGCCGAAATGATCCTGGCGCTCAAGGCCAAGGGTTACACCATCGTGCTGGTCGAGCAGAACTTCCGCTTTGCCGCGCCGCTGGCCGACCGTTTCTATGTGATGGAGCACGGCCAGATCGTCAAGCAGTTTGCCCAGTCGGAACTGAGCCAGAACATGGGCATGCTCCAGGAATACCTGGGTGTGTAGGCCACCAGCCTGCCTGCCTTTTTTCAACCCTTTCAACCCGTTCAACCACGTACTCAGGAGATAAAAAAATGAGACTCAAACTACTCGCCCTTTCGATGACCCTCGGCTTTGCCGCTGCCGCTTCGGCGCAAGACACCGGTCCGGTCAAGATCGGCTTCATCACCGACATGTCCAGCCTGTACGCCGACATCGACGGCCCCGCTGGCGCCGAAATGGTCAAATGGGCGGTGCAGGATTTCGGTGGCAAGGTGTTGAACCGTCCCATTGAAGTGCTCTCCGCCGACCACCAGAACAAGGCCGACGTGGCCAGTTCCAAGGCCCGTGAGTGGATCGACAAGGACAACCTGGCGATGCTGATCGGCGGCACCAACTCGGGCACCGCGCTGGCCATGGCCAAGATCGCCGAGGAAAAGAAACGCCCTTTCATGGCCATCGGCCCCGGCTCGGCCCGCCTGACCAATGAAGCGTGCTCGCCGTACACCGTGCATTACGCCTACGACACCGTGGCGCTGGCCAAGGTGGCAGGCACGGCCCTGGTGAAGTCCGGCGCCAAGAGCTGGTTTTTCCTGACGGCTGACTATGCCTTCGGCCACTCCCTCGAAAGCGATGCCTCCAACGTGGTCAAGGCCAACGGCGGCACCGTCGCCGGCGCGGTGCGTCACCCGCTCAACGCCTCCGACTTTTCGTCTTTCCTGCTGCAGGCCCAATCGTCCAAGGCCCAGGTGCTGGCGCTGGCCAACGCGGGTGGCGACTTCACCAACGCCATGAAGGCCGCACGTGAATTCGGCATCAACAAATCCATGAAGATCGCCGGCCTGCTGGTGTTCATCAACGACGTGCACAGCCTGGGCCTGGCCAACACCGAAGGCCTGCAACTGGCCGACAGCTGGTACTGGAACCAGGATGACGCCTCGCGCAAGTTTGCCAAGCGCTTTTTTGACAAATACAAGCGCATGCCTTCAAGCCTGCAGGCTGCCGACTACTCGGTCACCACGAACTACCTGAAGGCCGTGCAAGCTGCCGGGACCACGGATGGCGACAAGGTCATGAGCACCCTCAAGTCCATGAAGATCGACGACTTCTACAACAAGGGCCAGATCCGCGCCGACGGCCGGATGATCCATGACATGTACCTGTTCCAGGTCAAGTCGGCCAAGGAATCGACGGTGCCATGGGACTACTACAAGCTGGTTTCCACGATTCCGGGCGACCAGGCCTTCACCACCGCGGCCGAGTCCAAGTGCGCGCTGACCAAAAAGTAAGCTGAAACATGAGGCGGCTGGTCGCAGTAGCGACCGGCCGCTTTTTTTTTAACCTGGCAAGGCATGAACTGACGGTCACCCATGGAAATTTTCGGAATCCCCCTTCAAGCGTTCCTGGGCCAGCTGTTGCTGGGCCTGGTGAACGGCGCGTTCTACGCGATGCTCAGCCTGGGGCTGGCAGTCATCTTCGGCCTGCTCGGCGTGGTGAATTTTGCGCACGGCGCGCTGTACATGCTGGGCGCATTCGCCGCCTGGATCATGCTGGACAAGTTCGGCATCAACTACTGGTTTGCGCTGGTCCTGGCGCCGCTGCTGGTGGGCGCCTTCGGCGTGGTGATCGAGCGATTGCTCCTCAAGCACCTGTACAAGCTCGACCCGCTGTATGGCCTGCTGATGACCTTTGGCCTGGCCTTGATCATTGAAGGCGTGTTCCGCGAACTGTATGGCGCCTCGGGCCAGTCGTATCCGGTGCCCGAGCTGCTGTCGGGCGCCACCAATCTGGGCTTCATGATCCTGCCGAACTACCGCGCCTGGGTGGTCCTGGTGTCGCTGGTGGTCTGCCTGGGCACCTGGTTCATCATCGAGCGCACCCGTCTGGGCGCCTACCTGCGCGCTGGCACCGAAAACGCCGCGCTGGTGCAAACCTTCGGTATCAACGTGCCGATGATGGTCATGCTGACCTACGGTGCGGGCGCCGCGCTGGCGGCACTGGCCGGCGTGCTGGCCGCCCCCATCATCCAGGTCAACCCCCTGATGGGATCCAACCTGATCATCGTCGTGTTCGCCGTGGTCGTGATTGGCGGCATGGGCTCGATCCTGGGTTCGGTCATCACCGGGCTGGCGCTGGGGCTGGTCGAGGGCATGACGCGTGTTTTTTATCCCGAGGCCTCCAGCATCGTGGTGTTCGTCGTGATGGTGCTGGTGCTGATGGTCAGGCCTGCCGGTCTTTTTGGCAAGGAGGCGTAGATGGCCCCCACGCTTGTCGCTTCGCGTACTGCGCTGCCCCCCGAGGGGGCCGCCCCGCCTGCAGTCCGGCAAAGCCGGTCCTGCGGCCGGAACTTGGGAAGAATTAAACCCGCTGCGCTTGGCTCGTTGCGCACCATGGCTTTCGGAACACTCCAATGAACAACTCGAAAAAAATCACCCGCATCACCTACATCGCACTGCTGGCGCTGCTGCTGGCCGCGCCGTTTATCGGGCTGTATCCGGTGTTTGTGATGAAGCTGCTGTGCTTTGCGCTGTTTGCCTGCGCGTTCAATTTGCTGCTGGGCTTCACCGGCCTGCTGTCGTTCGGCCATGCGGCGTTTTTCGGCTCGGCAGCTTACATCACCGGCTGGTTCGTCAAGTCGCAGAACTGGACGCCCGAGATGGCGATCCTGGCCGGCACCGTGGGCGCCGGACTGATCGGGCTGGTGGTTGGCGTGGTGGCGATTCGCCGCCAGGGCATCTACTTTGCCATGATCACGCTGGCGATCGCCCAGATGGTCTATTTCGTCTGCCTGCAGGCACCGTTCACCGGTGGCGAGGACGGCCTGCAAGGGGTGTCACGCGGCGACCTGTTCGGCATGCTTTCGCTGCAATCCGACAACGCCATGTACTACTTCGTGGTGGCGGTTTTCGTGCTGTGCTTCCTGTTCATCACGCGCATCGTCAATTCGCCGTTTGGCCAGGTGCTGAAAATGATCCGGGAAAACGAGCCACGCGCCATCTCGCTGGGCTACCAGGTCGACCGTTACAAGCTGCTGGCTTTCGTGCTGTCGTCGGCGCTGGCCGGGCTGGCCGGTTCGCTCAAGACGCTGGTCATGGGCTTTGCCACGCTGTCCGACGTGCACTGGTCCATGTCGGGCGAGGTGATCCTGATGTCCCTGCTCGGCGGCGTGGGCACCTTCTTTGGCCCGGTGATGGGCGCCGGCATCGTGATTTCGCTGCAGAACCTGCTGGCCGACAAGGTGGGTTCATGGGTCACGGTCATCATCGGCGTGATCTTCGTGCTCTGCGTGCTCGCGTTCCGCAAGGGCGTGGTCGGCGAGTTGCAGGCCTTCCGCGAGCGCCGCAAGGCGGCTGCGCAGCTGGCGTCCAAGCAGGCCTGAGCCTGCGGGTGCCTGACCAGGTGCGCGCAAGGCAACTTGCTGCGCACTTTTTTCATGGCGCTAGGCTTTTTATAGCGGCTTGTGCATACACAGCATGCGCAAATGCCACTTTTCCCTTTAAATTTGGCAACGCCCGTGCTCACGTCACCTTGACGGCCCGGCCAATGAACTGGATCGGCCCGGTGGGCCGGTTGGTCGGCGAGCCATTGGCGGGCTCCAGCGTCAACTCAAACAGCTGGTTCGGCTGCAGCGGCGGCAGCTTGTCCAGCGGGATGCGCAGCGTCTGGCCGGGCTTGACCAGGCCCAGGGAGACCGGGCCGTTCCAGTTGTCGCCCTTGGTCCAGAACTGCAGCGATTTTTCTGCCGGCACCTCGGCCTGCCCCAGCGGAATCAGGCTCAGCGACTGCGGGCTGCTGGCCTGAACCACCCAGCCCGGCGATTTGTCCTGCGGCGCCACCAGCACCACCAAATACTGCGGCGCGGCAGGAGGCAACGTCCCCAGGCGCGTGACCAGCACCGAGGCCAGCACCGCAGCCGCGGCAAAACCGGTGCCCGCCAGACCGCGCCAGAGCTTGACGCTGTGCCACCATCCCGAGCCTTGCAAACGCCGGGGCCGCCGGGCCCTGGCGATGGCGTCAAGCGGCGGCGCTGCCGGTGCGGCCACTTCGCCCATGCTGGCTTCAATCCGGCGCCACAACCCGGCCGAAGGCTCCACCGGATCGGCCAGAGCCGCCAGCGGCAGCAATTGCTCCTGCCAGCGCTGCACGGCGTCACGCAGGTCGGGGTCGCCGGGCAGGCGCTGCTCGACGTCCTGGCGACGCGCCGCCGACAGGGTGCCCAGCACATACTCGCCAGCCAGTTCATCACGGTCAAGCGGATTCATGGAAAGCCCCCCTGTGCGCCACGCAATCCGGAGCGGGCCGCGGGATCGTTGGGCAGCTCATGCCATGCACTCCCGCAGGCTGCCCATGCCGCGCTTGATCCAGGCCTTGACGGTGCCCAGCGGCGTCTGCGTGCGCGAGGCAATTTCGCCATGCGAACAGCCATCGACATAGGCGTACAAGATGCAGTTTCGCCGCGCCGGCTCCAACTGCGACAGGCAATCGTTCAGCCGGCCCAGGCGGGCATGCATTTCAAAGGCATCGCCGAGTTGATGATGCGCCTCCATCGACGTCTGCGCGTCCAGCGCTTCGGCGGTCTCCTCGTCCACCGACACCTCCCGCGCGCCGTTGCGCACGTTGTTGAGCGCCAGGTTGCGGGTCACGCTGTATATCCAGCCACGCCCTGAACCCCGCGTGGCATCGAAGCTGGCGGCTTTGGTCCAGATGGCCATGAACGCATCGTGCAGCACATCTTCGGCCTGTTGACGCTGGCGCACGATGCGCAACGCCACACCGAGCAAATGCCGGCTTTCCTGGTGATAGATGTCCTGCAATGCCTGGCGGTCGCCCCGGGCGCAGCCGCGCAGGGCCTGCTCGTAGTCAAAGGACGGGGCGGTGTCGGGCGCAATGGTCACAGGCGGGCTCGCGGCAGGCGTTGACAGGGAATCAAACGGGCGGTGGCCACTTCATGCGCTGCCCGATTGCGAATTGTCGTTCGAGACCAGGGAAGGTCGGGATAAGCAAGACCCAGCCGTGCCACCGGCTCGATATGGTTCAAGGAAGGCAACTGTTTTTGCATTATGTCTTTGTGCTGAACGCTGCAACCTCGCGCTGCAACGGTACGTTAAAAAGGCCTTCTTCATCGCCAGGCCCGACAAAATGAGATTCTGCCGAAAAAGATGCATGCACAGCATTATCCAGAGTACAAACAGCGGCGTGTCAATGGGCCTCTCGGGACAATACGGCGCAGCCAACGCGACCAGCGCAGCCCAGAGAACGCCATGGCGCTGTGTTTCAGGAATCAGCACTTGAATATCTTTCACAGACTTTGGTTGAGGGTCAGGTCGACTTGTAGCACGGCCTGTATTTTCTCAGGCTTGGTTTGCAACAACCAAATAATCAATGGGTTGCGCAAAGTTTCCTGCCGTCCCTGCCACCAGTTATTAAAGTCCCAGATTCCGAATGAACTGTGCAAGATAATTCGCAACCTCAAGGTCTGCGGCTTTGGTGGGATGGCCGCTGCATCCGTTCCAGTCTCTGATCAGAAATTCGGCATAACGAATTTTTGTTTCCCCGCTGTTGAGCATTTGATTGTAAGCAGCCTGAATGTAGCCTTGCTGGTTGCTGCCCGCATGTGTGGCTGCAATCAGCATGGCCGACGGGTAACGCAAACGGATGGTTTTGAAAAGCTCGACATAGGCAGAAATGAATTCTGTCTGGTTGGGCGCGCCGTTCCAGAAGTCATTGGTGCCCAGGTTGACGACCACGACCGTGGGTTGCATCGCTGCAGGGATGGAAGACGCGCCTGCGCTTGTTGCCTCGTCGGTCAAATTTCGGGAATAGTAAAAAGGCATGGAGGGATTGCTGACCAGCGGGCCCATGTTGCCGTAATTGCGGTAGATTCCAATTCCTGAAATACTTATGTTCGTTGCAGGCGCTTCGCCCAGCAGCAATGCGGTTTGCTGGGCATATGACCAAAACGCACTTTCAGTTTCCGTTGAGAATCCGCAAGGCATGGCGCCGAGATTGCCAAACCCTGCGGTGATGGAATCTCCAACAAATTCCAATCTGTATTTATTGGGATATTCCGGTGGGCTCACAAGCTGACCTGCGCCACCAAACGAAAAGCCCAGAAACTGTGACGGCCCCGCTTGAGCACCTTCTGATTCGCGCATGAGTAAAACCTTGTGCGTTCCGCTGCCCAGGCCGTTGGCCAGGCTGTAGACGTTCGTGCCAGCGGAGACTGAAAATCTCTTGACCGGCTGGTCATCGATTACATAAGCGTAGTAAACCTTGGCATCCGATTCGTTCAGCGTGACAGAAATTGACGTGCCGCTGAATTGCGCTGACATGGAAGAGCCGGACCAGGAGTAACGGGGCGCGCCTGGACTGGCAAAGTCGAATCGGCCATGAAATTTAACGCCCGTGGCAAGGGGTGCGTTGCAAGAAAAGCTTTTCCAAAAGAAAGTGCTGACCGTCGGAACGTAGCCGGGGTTGGCATAAGCTGCTTTATAAAAACCCTCTTTGTAATTGACGATATCACCGGTTTGGTATTGTTTGAACTCGACCCAGCCTGGGTAATTACAGGGGGGGGGTTCAGGCGTAGGCGTAGGCGTAGGTGTGGGTGTGGGTGTGGGTGTGGGGACTGGGACTGGGACTGGGGCAGTGCAAAGGGATTTTGAGGCCCAATAATATGT
>JBBSRS010000041.1:0-11009 GCA_038242795.1 Burkholderiales bacterium | reverse complement strand
CGCGGCCCCTGCTGGTGGGGGAATATCACGCCCACGCTCCCCACTTCGTGTGGTTCGCTGCCCCCCAGGGGGGCCGCTGCGCCTGCGGCCTGGCAAGCCAGTTCCGCGGCCCCGGCTGGTGGGGGGAATATCACCCCCACGCTTCTCACTTCGTGTGGTTCGGTGCCCCCTCCGAGGGGACGCTGCGCCTGCAGCTGGGTTAAACCTGTTTCGCGCTGGGAAATATCACTCTCCCTGCTTGTCGCCTTGCTTGCTGTCGGCGCCTCGGGGCTGGCCTGGCTTCCCGCGGCAGCAAATGCGCGGGCTACTCGATCTTCAGGTTCTGCGTCTTCACCACGTTGCGCCACGCGCGGTAATCGGCTTCGATGAAGTGGCCGAGCAGCGCGGGTGAGCCGGGCGCGGCTTCGACGGCGTCGGTCTTGAAGCGCGCCAGCACCTCGGGCAGGGCCACGACCTTGTTGATCGCCGCGTTCAGGCTGTTGACGATGGCGGCCGGGGTGCCGGCGGGGGCCATCAACGCAAAGTAGTTCACCACGTCGATGCCCGGCAGGCCGGCCTCGGCCATGCTGGGCACGTCGGGCAGCGCGCTGGAGCGCTTGGCGCTGGTCACGGCCAGCGGCTTGACACTGCCGTTCCGGATGAAAGGCAGCAAGGCCGGAATGGTGCCGGTCACCAGCTGGATCTGCCCGCCGATCATGTCCATCGTCGCCGGCGCGACGCCCCGGTAGGGAATGTGCGTGATGAAGGTGCCGGTGCGCGCCTTGAGCAGTTCGAGCACCAGGTGGTTCACGCCGCCCGCGCCGGCCGAACCGTAATTGAGCACGCCGGGTTGCTGCCGGGCCAGCGCAATCAGTTGCTGCATGCTGCTGGCCGGCAGTGCGGTGTTGGCCGCCCAGACCAGTGGCCCGCTGGCAATCATGCCGACCGGCGTGAACTGGCGCAGCGGGTCGTAATGGGCGCTGGGCACCGACGCGGCCACGGTGGTGAAGGGCGAGGCCGCCAGCAGCAGCGTGTAGCCATCGGCCGGGGCCTGCGCCACGTACTGCGTGCCGATGGCCCCTGAAGCGCCTGCGCGGTTGTCAACGACAAAGGTCGCGTTCATGACCTCGCCGAGCTTTTGTGCCACCAGCCGCGCCATCGCATCGGTGCCCGCGCCGGGCGCAAAAGGCACGACGATCCGGACGGCGCGTTCCGGGTACACCGCCGAAAAGGTGGACGGCCCCTGCGCCAGCGCGGCCGGCATCCAGAGGTTCGCCGTGGCAGCGGCTGACAGCATCAGTGCCTGGCGACGGCGCAGGACGGCTTTTGAATCGACATGCATGGTGAGGCGAAAAGAGTTGCGAATGCGCGGATTGTCGCCTCGGCCCATGACGGCCGCATGACACGTCCGCCCACGCGCCAGGCACCCCGGGCGCCTGGCGCACACAAATCCCCTCAGGTCGTTTCAGGCAAAACCCGCCACAGTCCAGCATGAAACCCCGCGCATTTGCAGTACCCTTTGGTTTTTCAGCACGTGTTCAACAAAAAGTCAGGAGACACCATGGACAAAGCCCTTTCCCCCGCCGAGCTGGCGCTGCGCGACGCCGCGCGCGACTACCACCGCCTGCCCACGCACGGCAAGATTTCGGTCAACGCCACCAAACCCCTGTCCAACCAGCGCGACCTGTCGCTGGCCTATTCGCCCGGCGTCGCCTACCCGTGCCTGGACATCCAGGCCGACCCGTTGCTGGCGCACGACTTCACCTCGCGCGGCAACCTGGTCGGCGTGATCACCAACGGCACGGCCGTGCTGGGCCTGGGCAACATCGGCCCGCTGGCGGCCAAGCCGGTGATGGAAGGCAAGGGCTGTCTGTTCAAGAAATTCGCCGGCATCGACGTGTTCGACATCGAACTCAACGAAAACGACCCTGACAAGCTGGTCGAGATCATCGCCGCCATGGAGCCGACGCTGGGCGGCATCAACCTGGAAGACATCAAGGCGCCGGAGTGTTTCTACATCGAGAAAAAGCTGCGCGAGCGCATGAACATCCCGGTGTTCCACGACGACCAGCACGGCACCGCCATCATCTCGTCGGCCGCGCTGCTCAACGGGCTGGAACTGGTGGGCAAGAACATCGAGGACGTGCGCGTCGCCGTCTCGGGTGCGGGCGCTGCCGCCCTCGCCTGCCTGGATGTGATGGTCGGGCTGGGCGTGCGGGTCGAGAACATCTATGTCTGCGACTCCAAGGGCGTGATTTACGAAGGCCGGCCGGGCGGTTTTGACGAGTCAAAAGCCCGTTATGCACAAACCGGCGCCGAGCGCAGCATGGCCGATGCGGTCAATGGCGCCGACGTGTTCCTGGGCTGCTCTGCGCCCGGCGTGCTGAGCCAGGACATGGTGATGACCATGGCCAAGAGCCCGATCATCCTGGCGCTGGCCAATCCGGAGCCTGAAATCCGGCCCGAACTGGCCAAGGCGGTTCGGCCCGACTGCATCATTGCCACCGGCCGCTCGGACTACCCGAACCAGGTCAACAACGTGCTGTGCTTTCCCTACATCTTTCGCGGCGCACTGGACTGCGGCGCGACCAAGATCACCGAAGCCATGAAGCTGGCCTGCGTGCGCGAGATCGCCAACCTGGCCAAGGCCGACATCAGCGAGGAAGTGGCCCGGGCCTATGCCGGCCAGGAACTGACCTTCGGCCCCGACTACCTGATCCCGACGCCCTTCGACTCGCGGCTGATTTTGCGCATCGCCCCGGCAGTGGCCAAGGCGGCCGAGGACTCGGGCGTGGCCACGCGGCCGATCCAGGACATGGACGCCTACCGCCAGAGCCTGAGCCGCTTTGTCTACTCCACCGGCATGGTGATGCGCCCGGTGTTCGGCGCCGCCCGCGCCTCCACCTCCAAGCGGGTGGCCTATGCCGAGGGCGAGGACGAGCGCGTGCTGCGCGCGGCCCAGCTGGCGCTGGACGACGGCATCGCCACGCCGATCCTGATCGGCCGTCCGGCCGTGATCGAGACGCGCATCCTGAAGGCCGGGCTGCGCATGCGCCTGGGCAAGGATGTCGAATGCGTCAACCCCGAGGACGACTCGCGCTTTCGCCAGTACTGGGAAACCTACCACCGCCTGCTGGGCCGCGAGGGCGTCAGCCCCGAGGCCGCCAAGGCCGCCGTGCGCCGCTCGACCACCAGCATCGGTGCGCTGATGGTTCACCTGGGCGACGCCGATGCCATGCTGTGCGGCCTGCACGGCCGCTTCGACGGGCACCTGGACCACATACGCGACATCATCGGCCTGAAAGAAGGCGCGCCGGGTTTTGCGACGGTCAATGCGCTGATGCTGCCCAAGCACACGCTGTTCATCGCCGACACCTTCGTCAACGAAGACCCGAGCGCCGAGCAGCTCGCCAGCATTGCCCTGATGGCCGCCGAGGAGGTGCGCCGCTTCGGCCTGCCGCCCAAGGTGGCCTTCTTGTCGCATTCGAATTACGGCTCGTCCAAGCGGTCTTCCGCGCTGAAGATGCGGCGCGCCCGCGAACTGTTTGCCCAGATGGCGCCGGATGTGGAATGCGATGGCGAGATGCACGGCGATGCCGCCCTGTCCGAAAAAATTCGCCTAAATGTGCTGATGGACACCACGCTGACCGGCGAAGCCAACATCCTGATCTGCCCCAACCTTGATGCCGCCAACATCCTGTTCAACGTGCTGAAGGTCACTGGCGGGGAAGGCATCACCATCGGGCCGATCCTGCTGGGCGCGGCCGCCACGGTGCATGTCATGACGCCGTCGGCCACGGTGCGGCGCATCCTGAACATGACGGCGCTGGCGGTGGCCAACGCGGGTGCGGAGCGCTGAGGGTTTGAGCTGCGCCGTCCCGCACCGGAGAAAGTGCGGGACGGCGACATGCCCAATTCCACACGTCAAGCCGGACCTGAGGGGCCAGGGAACCCATTTGAGGATGCTTTAGGGCTTTTGCGCACTACCCGCCTGCATAAGCTGCTATTAATTTCATAGTTCCTGAAAATTTTGCCATGAAGGCTGAAGCAACGGCTTGGGCCGCACGGACACGCAGGTGGCTCCGGGTGCTGACGGCCTGGGCGCTGCCGGCAAGGCCGCGCCAATGAAATTTCATGCCGGCAATACCGACCCGCTGAACCAGCCGGTCGATGGATCAAGACGGGCATCGACCCGCCGGCCGACAGGCTTTTGCCCTCCATGCCAGGGGCAATGCCATCCCAGGCCTTGACAAAGGCCCTGCTTCATCGCCTCACAAAAACCGCTCCAGCAATCGGCGTGACGCCTTGTCCAGCGCCGCCATGTCCGCAATGCGGTACTGCACGCCCTCACTGGCGGCGATCAGCAGTTCGCCGCCTTTCAGCCGGCGGATGTCTTCCTCGCCCTTGAGCACAAAGGACGTGTTGCCCCGGTCGGTTTCCACCGTCCAGGTGCTGGGCGTGCCGAAGGACGACACGCTGACCAGCCGCTTCACTTCGGGAACGAAGTCGCGCAGCGTGAGTTCCTCTTGCAGCAGTTGCCGCACGGCGATCGGCAGGTCTGACAGGTGATCGATCCAGACCAGTTCACGGCCCTCGGTGCTCACCAGTGAAAGACCTTCATCGGGCGCCGCCAGCGGAAAGGCCCGCACCGGCACGATGCCCGTGTGTGTCTGGCCCTGGCCATCGACAAAATACAGCCGCCCTGACGCTTCGCGGTGCAACTGGAACTGCGGGATGAACGTGAAATTGGTCATGGTGTTTCCTTGGCTCAGGAAGTGGTGGTGCCCGCCCGCTGGGCGGTGTGCTCCAGCTGCGAAATGGCGATGGCCACACTGCTGCCACGTCGGCTTTCAGCCGCGCTGCTGTCGTCGCCCTTGTCATCGACCTGGCGCGACTGCGCTTCATACAGCCGCCAGTAGTGGCCTTGTTTGGCCATCAGTTCGTCGTGCGGGCCAACTTCGACCACCTGCCCCCGGTCCATCACCACCAGCCGGTCGGCCTTGCGCAGCGTGGACAGGCGGTGCGCAATCGCAATCGTCGTGCGGCCCTGTACCAAGTTGTCGAGCGCCTTCTGGATTTCCTTTTCGGTTTCGGTATCGACCGATGAGGTGGCCTCGTCCAGGATCAGGATGCGCGGGTCGATCAGCAGCGCGCGCGCAATCGAGATGCGCTGGCGCTCGCCGCCCGACAGGCCCTGGCCGCGCTCGCCGACCAGCGAGTCGTAGGCCTGCGGCAGCCGCAAAATGAATTCGTGGGCATGGGCGGCGCGCGCGGCGGCGACGATCTCGGCGCGGCTGGCGCCGGGCTTGCCGTAGGCGATGTTCTCGGCGATCGTGCCGAAGAACAAAAACGGTTCCTGCAGCACCAGCCCGATGTGGCGGCGGTAGTCGGCCACGGCAAAACGCCGTATGTCGGTGCCGTCCACCTGAATGCCGCCGTCGCTCACGTCGTAAAAGCGGCACAGCAAATTCACCAGCGTGCTTTTGCCCGAGCCGCTGTGGCCGACCAGGCCGATCATCTCGCCGGGCTGGATGTCCAGGTCGAGCCCGCGAATCACCGAACGGTTGCCGTAGCGAAAGCCCAGGCCCTTCATCTCGATGCGGCCGGCCAGCCGGTCGATCTTCACCGGTTGCGCCGGCTCGGGCACATTGGACACGTGGTCCAGGATGTCGAAAATGCGTTTGGCGCCGGCCGCGGCCTTTTGCGTCACCGAGACGATCCGGCTCATCGAGTCGAGCCGGCCATAAAAGCGCCCGATGTAGGCGATGAAGGCCGTCAGCACACCCACCGTGATCTGCTGCTTCGACATCAGCCAGATGCCGAAGGCCCAGACCACCAGCAGGCCGATTTCGGTCAGCAGCGACACCGTCGGCGTGAACAGCGACCAGACTTTGTTCAGCCGGTCATTGACCGCCAGGTTTTGCTGGTTCACCACGCGAAAGCGCTCGGCCTCGCGCTTTTCCTGCGCAAACGCCTTGACCACGCGGATGCCGGGAATGGTGTCGGCCAGCACGTTGGTCACGTCCGACCAGACGCGGTCGATCTTCTCGAAGCCGGTGCGCAGCTTGTCGCGCACCACATGGATCATCCAGCCGATGAAGGGCAGCGGCACCAGCGTCGCGATCGCCAGCCACGGATTGATCGAAAACAAAATGGCAGCGGTCATGCCGATCATCAGCACGTCGGTGGCGAAGTCCAGCGCGTGCAGCGACAAAAACACGCAGATGCGGTCGGTCTCGGAGCCGATGCGCGACATCAGGTCGCCCGTTCGCTTGGCGCCGAAATAGTCCAGCGACAGCTCCAGCAGGTGGTCGAAGGTGGCGGTGCGCAGGTCCGCGCCGATGCGCTCGGACACCAGCGCCAGCAGGTAGGTGCGCGCCCAGTTCAGCGCCCAGCCCAGCAGCGCGGCGGCCAGCAAGGCGCCCAGAATCCAGCCGACCTTGCCGGGTTCGATCTGCTGGCCGTTCTGGAACGGAATCAGGATGTCGTCCATCAGCGGAATCGTGAGATACGGCGGCACCAGGGTGGCGGCGGTCGAGGCCAGCGTCAGCAGGAAGCCCGACAGCAACTGCCAGCGGTAGGGCCGTGCAAAGCGCCACAGCCGCAGCAGCACCCAGGTCGAGGGCGGCGTGTGGACTTCGCGGCTGCAGGCCGGGCAAACGTCGCTGTCGGGCGGCAGCGGCGCATCGCATTCGGGGCACACGGGAATTTCCTGGCCCGCGCGGTCCACCTCGATCGACTTGAGCCGGGCTGCGCTGGCCTGGCGCTGGGCCTGCTGCTGCGCAAACAACCGCACCATGCGCAGCGCCTGCGGATTTGCCCCCAGGGTGAAGCGCCACATGGCCAGGCGCCGCGAAGGCTCGCCTTGGACGTTGTGCAGTTCCAGCGTGCCGACACCGGCATGGTCGAAGTGCCGCAAATCGAGCTTCTGGATGGGCTCGTCGTCATGGTTCTGCATGAACAGGCTCGACCATTTGCCGGCAGCGCTGCGCGACAGCAGGCGGCGGTCTGTCAAAACCAGCGCGCCGGCGGCAAACTGCAGCGCCGGGTTCAGGTCAACCAGCAACGTGCACAAAACGTTCTCTTGGGTTGCCAGTTGTGATGCAAGACCTGCGAGTGCCGGGTCGTCGGAGCTGGAATCTTCCACGGGGTGCTGATGTTGCATGTTGTCTCGAATTCATTTTCCGGTCGTGACCGTGTGGCCGGTGGCAGGTCCGATAACCGCCGAAGCGTACGGGTGCGGTGCAAAAAGCATTCAAAGCCTGGATTTTCGTCCATGCGACTTTCCTGTCTGCGAAGTTGACCTCCAGGGCTCGATGGTAGGCCCATCACCTGCCAGGCCGAATTCGTTAAGCTGCACAATCACGCCATTTCCATTGACCCCCATTTTTTCCCCCACCCCTGGCCGGCATGTCGCCGGGCCAGAATCAAACAGTCGCACCGGCCAGGCCGGCCGACCTTCAAAAATTTGCCAACCATGAGCAAACTGGACGATATCAAACTCCTGCGCATTAACTACCTGCGCGGACCCAACATCTGGACTTACCGCTCGGTGCTGGAAGTGTGGCTGGACCTCGGCGCCCTGGAAGATTTTCCCAGCAACCTGCTGCCCGGCTTCAACGACCGGCTGCTGGGCCTGCTGCCGGCGCTGCTGGAGCACCACTGCGGCGTCGGCGAGCGCGGCGGCTTTTTGCAGCGGCTGAACGAAGGCACCTGGACCGGCCATGTGCTGGAGCATGTGGTGATCGAGCTGCTCAACCTGTCGGACATGCCGACCGGCTTTGGCCAGACGCGCAGCACGTCGAAGCACGGCGTGTACCGCATGGTGTTCCGGGCACGCAACGAGCAGGTCGCCCGCACCGCCCTGGCCGAAGGCCACCGGCTGCTGATGGCCGCCATCAACGACGCGCCTTATGGCCCCGCCGACGTGCAGGCGGCCGTGCAGGCCATCCGCGACCAGATCGACGACTGCTACCTCGGCCCCAGCACGGCGGCCATTGTGGCGGCCGCGACCGAACGGGGCATTCCGCACATCCGCCTGAATGACGGCAACCTGGTGCAGCTCGGCTACGGCGCCAGCCAGCGGCGCATCTGGACGGCCGAGACCGACCTGACCAGTGCGATTGGCGAAAGCATTGCCCACGACAAGGACCTGACCAAAAGCCTGCTGGCCAGCTGCGGCGTGCCGGTGCCGGAAGGCGCGATAGTCAACAGCGCCGAGGAAGCCTGGGACGCAGCGCAGGACATCGGCCTGCCGGTGGTGGTCAAGCCGTCCGACGCCAACCACGGCCGGGGCGTGTCGCTGGAGCTGAACACGCAGGAAGAAGTGCTGGCCGCTTTCGCGGTGGCCGAGCCGGAGGGCAGCGACGTGATGGTCGAGCGCCATGTGCGCGGCCATGAGCACCGGCTGCTGGTGGTCGGCGGGCGCGTGGTGGCCGCCGCGCGCGGGGAAGTCGCGATGGTCACCGGCGACGCCAACCGCACGGTCAGGCAACTGATCGACGAACAGCTCAACACCGACCCCCGGCGCGGACTGGGGGAGGATTTTCCGCTCAGCCGCATCGACACCGCCACCGACGGCGCCATCGTGCTCGAACTGCAGCGCCAGGGCTTGACCCCCGACGCAATTCCCGCATCCGGGCGCGCGGTGCTGATCCAGCGCAACGGCAACGTGTCCATCGACTGCACCGACGAAGTGCATCCCGACGTGGACCACATCGTCTCGCTGGCCGCCCGTGTGGTGGGACTGGACATTGCCGGCATCGATGTGGTGGCGCAGGACATCTCGCGTCCGCTGCACAGCCAGGGCGGCGCGATTGTCGAGGTCAACGCCGGGCCGGGCCTGCTGATGCACCTCAAGCCCGCGCAGGGCGCGCCCCGACCGGTGGGCCGCGCCATCTGCGACCATTTGTTTGCGCGCCATGCCGAAACGCCGGACCACCGCGTCCAGGAAAGCGACGGCCGCATTCCCATCGTCGGCATTGCCGGACAGCACGGCACCCAGCACATTGCGCGGCTGGTGGCCTGGCTGCTGCACCTGTCGGGCCGCTACACCGGCCTGGCCTGCCGGGACGGCCTCTTTCTGGACCAGCGCCGCGTGGAAAGCACCGACAGCACGAACTGGGACGCCGGCCAGCGCCTGCTGATCAACCGGGCGGTGCAGGCGGCAGTGTTTGAAAACGGCGCCGACACCATCCTGCGCACCGGGCTGGCCTACGACCGCTGCCAGGTCGGCGTGGTCACCGACCTGGGCGGCGCCGCCGGACTGGCAGAATTCGACATTTTTGACGACGCCCAGATGTTCAAGGTCCTTCGCTCACAGGTCGATGTGGTGCTGCCGGGCGGCGCAGCGGTGCTCAATGCCGCCGATGCCGGTGTGCTGGAAATGCAGCCGCTGTGCGACGGCGAAGTGATTGTCTACAGCAGTGAACCGGACGCAGCGGCGCTTACCGTGCACCGCGCCAGCAACGGTCGGGCCGTGTACCTTCGGCATCACCAGGTCATGCTGGCCACGGGCGGGGCCGAGTCCTTGCTGCCCGGTCTGGGCAAGCTCGACGCCTGGTGCAAGCGCCATGCCCAAAGCGGCATCGCCGAGCCTTCGCTGCTCGCCGCTGTCGCCACAGCCGGGGCGCTCGATATTCCGCTCAACCTGATCGGCGCGGGCATCGAGGCTTTTGAATCCACCCCCCTACCTGCCGGAAAGGCCGCATGATGGAAGTTTCCCGCATCCGGGCCCTGCGCGGCCCCAACCTCTGGAGCCGGCGCACCGCCCTTGAAGCCATCGTCGCGTGCTCGCCTGCCGAATGCTCCATCGACCTGTTGCCCGGCTTCGAGCCGCGCCTGCGCGCATTGTTTCCGGACATCGGCGTGCTGCGCGACACCGGCCCTGCCGGTCCGGTGTCGCTGGCGCATGTGCTCGAAGCCGCTGCGCTGGAACTGCAAGCCGCCGCCGGCTGCCCGGTCACCTTCAGCCGCACGGCAGCCACGCTGGAGCCCGGCACCTACCAGGTCGTGGTCGAGTACAGCGAGGAAACGGTGGGCCGACTGGCGTTCGAGCTGGCCCGCACGCTGCTGCACGCAGCCCTGCAGCAGACGCCTTTTGACCTGCAGACCGCCATTGGCCGTTTGCGCGACCTGGACGAAGACGAGCGCATGGGGCCCAGCACCGGCGCGATTGTCGATGCCGCCGTGGCGCGCGACATTCGCTTTCGCCGCCTGACCAAGGGCAGCATGGTGCAGTTCGGCTGGGGCTCGCGCCAGCGCCGCATCCAGGCCGCCGAGCTCGACAGCACCAGCGCCGTGGCCGAGTCGATCGCGCAGGACAAGGACCTGACCAAAAAGCTGCTGCGCGCCGCCGGCGTGCCCGTGCCGCTGGGCCGGCCGGCCAGCGACCCGGACGATGCCTGGGCAGCGGCCCTGGACATCGGGCTGCCGGTGGTGCTCAAGCCGCAGGACGGCAACCAGGGCAAGGGCGTGACGGTCAACGTCTCGACGCGCGAGCACCTGGACATCGCCTACCGCGCCGCCGCCGAGCATGGCGAGGTGATGGTCGAGCGCTTCCTGCCCGGCTGCGATTTTCGCCTGCTGGTGGTCGGCGACAGGCTGGTCGCCGCCGCCCGGCGCGAGCCGCCGCAGGTGGTCGGCGACGGCCTGAACACCGTGCGCGCGCTGGTCGATACCGTCAACCTGGACCCCCGGCGCGGCGCGGGCCATGCCACGTCGCTGACCAAGATCCGCTTTGACGACATCGCCGTGGCGCGGCTCGATGTTCAGGGCCTGAGCCCCGAATTGGTCCCTGCCAAGGGCCAGCGGGTGGTCCTGCGCAACAACGCCAACCTGTCCACCGGCGGCACCGCCACCGATGTGACCGACGAAGTGCATCCCGAGATCGCCGCCCGTGCGGTGGCGGCCGCACAGATGATTGGCCTGCACATCTGCGGCGTCGACATGGTGTGCGAGAGCATGCTGCACCCGCTGGAAGCGCAAAACGGCGGCGTGGTCGAGGTCAATGCCGCGCCCGGCCTGCGCAT
>JBBSRS010000040.1:0-11131 GCA_038242795.1 Burkholderiales bacterium | reverse complement strand
TGGCCGTATGACCTGCGGTATTTCTCGCCGATTTCGCTTATGGGCAATGCGCGCCGGGTCAAGGGCCAGCGTGCCAACCAGGTCGAGCTGGACCCGCTGGTGTTCACCGCCTACGGTGATGGTCCGCTCAACACCGCCCAAAGCGTCGAAGGTCTGACGAATTATGGACAACCTGAGCCGCTGGACCCTGTCTGTTTCCAGGCCCTGGAATCCCTGGCCCAGCGCCTGCAAAAACAAGGCCTGGCGTTCACCGTTGTCACCACCCCGCTCCACCCGATCTGGAAGGCCCGCGAAGACCCCAGCGGTGCGTTCATCAACAATTTTCACCTCCGGCTGGCCAAGTCGCTGGAGGGAACGAACGCCCGCTACTGGAACGCGGATTCGGAGAGGAAAACCGCCAACACCTCGTTCACGGACGGCATCCATATGCGCTGGTCGGCAGTGCAGGAATTTTCTGTTGCCCTGACAAGTCAGCTTCAACCCGCCATTGGCCCTGCGGCAAAGCCATAACGCCCTTGACGCAACTGCCCCGCGGTCATGCGATTGTGACGGCGTGACCCACGCGGACCTGTCGAGCCGCATCGTCACGTTCTCGCAGTTTGGGCAATGTCTTGCGGATATCCAGGGTGCACGCTTTGGCATACCCCACCTGAACGGCATGGGTTGACGTTTTGGTGGCAACAGCGCTTGACGGGCCGGACCAACCCATCAAGCAGCCAGATCACCGTGGCCGATGTCCTGGTCCCGTGCTGGTGCCACCCCCGCTGTTCCCCGCGTGGCCATCTTATCCGTATTGAAATCAAAACCCTTGGTCCTAAGCGATCAGGGTAAAACCGGCACCCAAAAAGACACTTATATAATTAATAATCAAAAAAACCATTGGCCACCAGTCGACATGGCACTGCACCTTGAAAGGTGTTCTCGGGCCAGTGGATTGCCAACACACTGGCGTCGCCTTGGCCCGCTGGCTTCACACCTCTTTCCATCATGTTCAGAACCCTGCTCAAATCCAAAATCCAACGCGCCGCCGTCACCCACTGCGAGCTGAACTACGAAGGCTCCTGCGCCATCGACGAAGACCTGCTGGACGCCGCCAACCTGGGCGAAAACGAACAGGTCCACATCTGGAACATCAACAACGGCGAGCGTTTCATCACCTACGCGATCCGCGCCGAACGCGGCAGCCGCATCATCTCGGTCAACGGCTCGGCCGCGCGCCGTGCGGCCGTGGGCGACCTGGTCATCATTGCCGCCTTTGCGCAGGTCGAGGAGCGGGAAGTCGCCGGGTTCAGCCCCAAGCTGGTGTTCGTCAACCCGGACAACCGCATCAAGGAAGAGCGCTCGACCATTCCGGTGCAGATGGCCTGACGCCTGCCCGCCCGCCACCCCGCATCGCCACACGCAGCGCATGATTCTTTTTTTGACTGGACTGCACCATGCTTGACATTGCCGCCGCCTGCCTGGTCATCACCGCCTTGTTGTCCTGGCTGAACCAGCGCTTCGTCAAGCTGCCCACCACCATCGGCGTGATGGTGATTGCACTGGTGCTCTCGCTGGCCATTGCCGGGCTGGATGCGCTGGACTGGGTTCGCGTGTTGCGGCGCTACGAGGAATCGCTGATCCGCTCAATCGACTTTTCAGAAGTGCTGATGCAGGGCATGCTGTCGCTGCTGCTGTTTGCCGGCGCGATGCATGTCGACCTGAGCCAGCTCAAGGCCCATCGCTGGCCGGTGGCCATTCTGGCGCTGGTTGGCACGCTGATCTCCACCGCATTGGTGGGGGGCGGCTTGTGGCTGGCCATGCCCTGGCTCGGGCTGTCGCTGAGCCTGATGCACTGCCTGCTGTTTGGCGCGCTGATCTCACCCACCGACCCGATTGCCGTCATGGGCATCCTGAAGTCGGCCGGCGCACCCAAGAACCTGGAACTGGTGATTGCCGGCGAATCCCTGTTCAACGACGGCGTGGGCGTGGTCGTTTTTGCGCTGCTGCTGGAGATGCTGGTCAGCGGCAGCACGCCCAAGGCAGGCGAAGCGGGCATGCTGCTGCTGCGCGAGGCGGGCGGCGGCATGGTCTTTGGACTGGTGCTGGGCTATGTCACCTACCGGCTGCTCAAAAGCGTGGACGAGTACCAGGTCGAGGTGCTGCTGACGCTGGCGGCCGTCATGGGCGGTTACGCGCTGGCCAGCCACCTGCACATCTCCGGTCCGCTGGCCATGGTCGCCGCCGGACTGGTGGTGGGCAACCAGGGCCGCGCGATGGCCATGTCGGACACCACGCGCCGCTATGTGGACATGTTCTGGGAACTGATTGACGGCATCCTGAACGCCGTGCTGTTTGTGCTGATCGGCATGGAGGTGCTGCTGTTCAGCCTGTCCGCCTCGCTGCTGCTGGGCGGCGCCGTGGCGATCGTGGTGACGCTGCTAGCGCGGCTGCTGACGGCCGGACTGACCGCAGGCATGTTTGGAAACCGTTTTGGCCTGCCGCATGGTTCCTGGAAAGTACTGACCTGGGGCGGCCTGCGCGGCGGCATTTCGGTGGCGCTGGCACTGTCGCTGCCCGCCGGGCCGGAGCGCTACACCGTGCTGGCGCTGACCTACTGCGTGGTGGTGTTCTCGATTCTGGTGCAGGGCTTGAGCATTGCCCGTGTGGTGCGCAGCACCTGCGCAGCGCAACCTGATCCCTCCTGACGATTTCCCCGGTAGGGCCGCCTATTGCTGCCTTGGCGCGGATCAAAGAATTTGCATCACCTGCAGGACGACACCGGCCCAAGCTGGCGGCGCATCGCCCTGTTGACCGCCCAGACCGCAACCCGATTTTCAAGAAAGAAAACAACGCATGAACACCTCTGCAGTACAAACCATCACCTTGCACCGCCCCCCTCCGGTCGCAGCGCCAGCCCAGAAAACCGGTGCCGAGCGCTGGAGCGTTGACGCCATCGAAGCGCTGTTCAACCTGCCGTTTCCCGAACTGATGCACCAGGCGCAAACCGTGCACCGCGCGCATTTCGACCCGACGCGGGTTGAATTTGCCACGCTGCTGTCGGTCAAGACCGGCGGCTGCGCCGAAGACTGCGGCTACTGCCCGCAGGCTGCCCGCTACGACACCGGCGTTGAAGCCAGCAAGCTGATGGAGCCCGCCGAAGTGCTGGCCGCTGCCAAGCTGGCGCAAGCCGCTGGTGCCACGCGCTTTTGCATGGGCGCGGCCTGGCGCTCGCCCAAGGAGCGCGACATTGAAAAAGTCGCCGAACTGATCCGCACCGTCAAGGCGCTGGGGCTGGAAACCTGCGCCACGCTGGGCATGCTGGAAGACGGCCAGGCGCAAACCCTGCAAGACGCGGGGCTTGACTACTACAACCACAACCTGGACAGCGCGCCCGATTTCTATGGCGACATCATCACCACGCGCAACTACCAGGACCGGCTCGACACGCTGGCCCGTGTGCGCAGCGCCGGCGTGAAAGTCTGCTGCGGCGGCATAGTCGGCATAGGCGAAACCCGCCGCCAGCGCGCCGGTCTGGTGGCCGAACTGGCCAACCTCACGCCCTACCCGGAATCGGTGCCCATCAACCACCTGGTCAAGGTCCAAGGCACGCCGCTGGCCGACCAGGCCGACCTGGACCCGTTCGAGTTTGTCCGCACCATTGCCGTGGCGCGCATCACCATGCCGACCGCGCGGGTGCGCCTGTCGGCCGGCCGCCAGCAAATGGGCGACGCGGTGCAGGCGCTGTGTTTGCTGGCCGGCGCGAACTCGATTTTTTACGGCGACAAGCTGCTGGTCACCGGCAACCCCGACACCGACGCCGATGTGCAGTTGCTTGAGCGGCTGGGCATGCGCCGTTCGGTGCCGCAAGCGGCCTGAGCTGATCCATCCCATGGGCCTGCTGGCACGGCCAGAGTCCCGAGTTCACCACCCGCCAGCGGATTAAACTCCCGCTCATTCAGGAGAGTGCCCATGACCCCCGCCAATGCATCCATGACAACGTCCACAACGCCCGCAGCCACGCCCTACGGCACGCTGCCACCGGCGTCCAGTCCTTCGGCGCGCAAGCCCATGAGCCTGCCGCGCCTGCGCGAAATGCATGCCCACGGCGACAAGATCGCCATGCTCACCGCTTACGACGCCACCTTTGCCGCCGTGGCCGATGCCGCCGGCGTCGAATGCATCCTGGTGGGCGACTCGCTCGGCATGGTGTGCCAGGGGCTGTCGAGCACCGTCGGCGTTTCGCTGGAAACCATGCGGCACCACACCGAAAGCGTGGCCAACGGCCTGCGCCGCGCGCAAGGCACGGCCTGGCTGATTGGCGACCTGCCCTTTGGCAGCTACCACGAATCCAAAGAGCAGGCGCTGCGCAGTGCGGTGGTGCTGATGCAGGCCGGCGCGCACATGGTCAAGCTGGAGGGCGGCGGCTGGACCACCGAAACCGTGCGTTTTCTGGTCGAACGCGGCATTCCGGTCTGCGCCCACCTGGGCCTGACACCGCAAACCGTCCATGCGCTGGGCGGCTACCGCGTCCAGGGCAAGACCGAGGAATCGGCCGCCCTGCTGCGGCGCGAAGCCGGCGCATTGCAGGACGCCGGCGCGTCCATGCTGGTGCTGGAAATGGTGCCCGCGGCGCTGTCGCTGGAGGTCACGCAACTGCTCACGCACTGCCCGACCATCGGCATTGGCGCGGGCAACGGCACGTCGGGTCAGGTGCTCGTGCTGCACGACATGCTGGGCATCAACCTGGGCAAGATGGCCAAGTTCGTGCACAACTTCATGGACGGCGCACCGAGCGTGCGCGGCGCCATGGAAGCCTATGTGCGCGCCGTGAAAGACGGCAGCTTTCCGGTGAACGCGACCCACGCCTGGTAGTCGCCCGCGGCTTCACCCACACCGGCCCCAACAACCTGCCTTCATCCAGACCAGCGGCCAAGGCTTTTTCCAGGAAATAAACAATGCACATCGTCCACACCATCGCGGATTTGCGCGCGCAACTGAGCGCCTTCAAGCGCCCGGCTTTTGTGCCCACCATGGGCAATTTGCACGCCGGCCATATTGCGCTGGTCAAAGAGGCCAAGCCGCTGGGCGATGTCACGGTGTCCAGCATTTTTGTCAACCGCCTGCAGTTCGCACCGCACGAAGACTTTGACAGCTACCCGCGCACGCTCGATGCCGATGCCCAGCGACTCGAAGCCGCCGGTTGCGACGTGGTGTTTGCCCCGCGCGAGAAAGACCTGTACCCCGAGCCACAAAGCTTCAAGGTGCATCCGGCCACCGACCTGAGCGACATTCTGGAAGGCCATTTCCGCCCCGGCTTTTTCATTGGCGTGAGCACCGTGGTGATGAAGCTGTTTTCCTGCGTGTTTGCCGGCATGCCCGCAGGCATCGCGGCCTTCGGCAAAAAGGACTACCAGCAGGTCATGGTGGTGCGCCGCATGGTGCGGCAGTTTGCGTTGCCCATCGAGATTCTGGCCGGCGAAACCCAGCGCGCGGACGACGGGCTGGCCCTGTCGTCGCGCAACAGCTACCTGACGCCCGAGCAGCGTGAGGAAGCGGTGCATCTGTCGCAAGCCTTGCGCGCACTGGGCGAAGCTGCACGTTCGGCGCACGGCGTGCCCGATCTGGCCGCGCTCGAAGCCCAGGCGATGCAGGCGCTGGCGCGGCGCGGCTGGAAACCCGACTACCTGACGGTACGCCGGCGCGCCGACCTGATGCTGCCGCCCGGCGCGCTCGCCGATGTGCCGCTGGTCGTGCTGGGCGCTGCCAAACTCGGCAACACACGCTTGATTGACAACCTGGAGATTTGACGACAGCGGGGGTAACCGCTATTTTTTTAATAGCTGACTATGCCCGTCCAGCATGCGTTAACTGCTTTTTTCATCAGTAAAAGACTTGGGCCACACCCGCAATGGCTTTGCCCGCTTTGCGCGGTATAAACTTTGTAAAACCTTTCCTTTGCCGTTTTCAAGGAGTTTCACCATGGCCATCACCCACGCCGCCCCCGGACAACTGGTTGACGTTCAACCGCTGGGCGATCAACTGTCGGAATCGCGCAATGTCGCGCTGTTCAAGACCGATGAACTGGAAGTCATTCGCCTGGTCATGCCGGCGGGCAAAACCATGCCGTCGCACTGGGTCAAGGGCGAGATCATGATTCATTGCCTGGAAGGCGAGATTGGCCTCACGGCAGGCGGACAAACCCGGCAAATGAAGGGCGGCCAACTGCTCTGGCTGGAAGGCGGCGTGGACCATGCATTGGAAGCGGTGCAGGATTCATCGCTGCTGCTGACCATCGTGCTTCGAAAATAATGAAGAAATACGCCTTTTCCGCAACAGGGACGGGCGCAATCAGCTATTCAATCGATAGCATTATTCCATTTCACGCTTCGGTTCACGTTCCATCAGCAGCGCCACCGCTTCGCAGGGCTTGAGCCTGCCGTCGAGCAAGGCCACCACGCTCTGCGCAATCGGCATGTCCACGCCCAGGCCGGCGGCACGCTGCACCACGGTGCGGGCGCAGTAAACGCCTTCAGCCACGTGGCCAAGCGACGCCAGCACTTCGGCCAGGTTTTTGCCCTGCGCCAGCAGCAGGCCGACCTTGCGGTTCCGGCTGAGGTCGCCGGTGGCCGTCAACACCAGGTCGCCCAAGCCCGACAGACCGGTGAAGGTCTCGGCGCGCGCACCCAGCGCCACGCCCAGTCGCGTCATTTCGGCCAGGCCCCGGGTGATGAGCGCGGCGCGGGCATTCAGCCCCAGTTGCAGTCCGTCGCACAGTCCGGTGGCAATCGCCAGCACGTTCTTGACAGCCCCGCCAACCTCGACACCGACCAGGTCGTCGCTGGCATAGACCCGCAGGCTGGGGCTGTGAAAGGCGGCCACCAGCGCGTCACGCACTTCCGCATGCTCGCTGGCGGCCACCAGTGCCGTTGGCTGACCGCGCGCCACCTCCAGCGCAAAACTGGGGCCGCTGAGCACGCCTGCTTTCAAATCGGGCGCAACCTGTTCACGCACCTCATGCACCATCAGGCCAAAAGGCGCTGAAGGGGTGTCGGGGGCCAGTTCCACCGGCTGCGCCGACATCGGCGATTCAACGCCCTTGCTCAGCCAGGCCACCGGCACCCGCGCATGCCTGAGATGCAGCAGCATGCTTCGCGCAGCTGCCACTGGCGTGGCCAGGATGATCAGGTCTTTCCCCTTGACCGCCTGAACCAGCGGTGTCCCGTCACCGCCCTGCAAATGCAGACGGGACGGCAGGGCAATGCCGGGCAGGTAACGGGTGTTGACGCCCTCGGCCTGCAACGCCTGGAGTTGAAGCGGATTGCGCGCCCACAGGGTGACGTCATGCCGGCAGACGCCGGCGTCGCTTGCGCCTGCAGCATTGACGGCCAGCGCAGTGCCCCAGGCTCCGGCGCCCAGCACGACAATTTTCATGCCGGCCAGGGCGCGCTGCCCGTGTCCACGCGCGGCGCCATCAGACGATGATTTGTGGCGCTTCGGCAGAAGCCATCATGGCTTCGGCCTGTTGCTGTTCGTACATTGCCTGGAAATTGATTTCCGCCAAATGCACCGGTGGAAAGCCACCGCGCTGGATGATGTCCGCCACGTTGCCGCGCAGGTAGGGGTAGACGATTTGCGGGCAGGCAATGCCCAGCAACGCACCCATCTGCTCGCTCGGCACGTTGCGGATTTCAAAAATGCCGGCCTGCTTGGCTTCGACCATGAACACGGTCTTGTCCTCGATCTTGGTGTGCACGGTGGCCGTCACGGTGATTTCAAACAGGCCGTCAGCCACCGGCTTGGCGTCGACGCCGAGCTGGATCTCGACAGCAGGCTGCTCCTGGTTCAGCAGGATTTCTGGCGAATTGGGTTGCTCCAGCGACATGTCCTTCAGGTAAACGCGCTGAATCTGGAATACGGGGTCAAGATTTTCTTCGGCCATGGGGTCTTTCGTGAGGGGGTTTAAAAGTGCGTTGGGGGGCACAGGCCCGCGCGCCATCTGCAGGGAGACAGCACCCGGGCACAGGCGATGCGAGGTGGATTATCTCAGGGACTTTGCCCGAAAAAATGCCGGTTTTGCGCTTAGGCGGTGCCCGCCAGCAGCGGCACCAAGCCCCCCCGGTCGTCCAGGGACATCAAATCGTCACAGCCGCCGACATGGGTGGCGCCAATGAAAATTTGTGGCACGGTGCGCCGGCCGGTGATCTGCATCATCTTCTGGCGTTCGCCCGGCGCCAGATCAACGCGGATTTCATCGAGCACGGCAACACCGCGCTCCTTGAGCAACTGTTTGGCCTGAATGCAGTAAGGGCAGGAGCCGGTGGTGTAAATCTTGACGGTTTGCATGGTTTTCCTGTGGGGCAACGTCGCGGCATGGCGCGGCGTCTGAGGGGAGCGATCAATGCCAGTGCTGCACATCGACAGCGTTCAGGCGGTCAAGAAAAAGGCGTTTTTCAGACTTTCTCAAGGGGAAGGTTAGCGTCTTTCCAGGCCTTGAGCCCGCCGTTCAGGGATTGAGCTTGCTCGTAACCCAGTTTTTTGGCGATGGCCACGGCCCGGGCCGAGCGCGCGCCGCTGGCGCACACAAGAATCAAGGGCAAGGCCTTGTTCTTGACCACGCCTGGCAACCTGGCTTCAAAGTCGCCCAGCGGAATGTTTTTGGCGCCAGTCACATGGCCGGCGGCAAATTCGGCAGGCTCGCAAATGTCCACCACCACGGCTTTTTCGCGGTTGATGAGCTGCACAGCCCCGCTGGCGTTCAATGCGCCGGCATTCATGCTGCCCGCAACCAGTGGCCACACCAGCATGCCGCCCGAGGCAATGGCTATCGAAATCAGCATCCAGTTGTCGATCAGAAATTTCACGTAAACCCTTTGTATGTTTTGCACTTGAAGGCTGATTTTAGAATGGGGGCACACGTTCGCCCGAAAGACGGCTTTTAAATTCCAACTTTCTGTTTTTCATTTCCTCCAAAATCTCACCACCATGTACAAACTCGTGCTCATCCGCCACGGCGAATCAACCTGGAACCTGGACAACCGCTTCACCGGCTGGACCGATGTCGACCTCACCGAAACCGGCATCGCCCAGGCCAAGAATGCCGGCCAATTGCTCAAGGCCGAAGGTTACGAATTCGACGTGGCGCACACCAGCGTGCTCAAGCGCGCCACCCGCACACTGTGGCATGTGCTTGACGAAATGGACCAGACGTGGCTGCCAGTGGTGCACAGCTGGCGGTTGAATGAGCGGCATTACGGCGACCTTCAGGGCCTGAACAAGGCTGAAACGGCCAAGAAGTTTGGCGACAAGCAGGTGCTGGTCTGGCGCCGCAGCTACGACACGCCGCCGCCGCCGCTGGCGGCCGACGACATCCGCAGCGAGCGCGGCGACCGGCGTTATGCCAAGCTTCTGCCCGGCCAGGTGCCGCTGACCGAATGCCTCAAGGACACGGTCGACCGCGTGCTGCCCTTCTGGAACGAAGCCATGGCGCCTGCCATCAAGGCCGGCAAGCGCCTGGTGGTGGTCGCGCACGGCAACTCGATTCGCGCGCTGGTAAAATACCTCGACCATGTTTCCGACAGCGAGATCGTAGGCCTGAACATTCCCAACGGCATTCCGCTGGTTTACGAGCTGGACGAGAACCTCAAGCCGCTGCGCAGCTATTACCTGGGCGACAGCGAAGCCGCTGCCAGAGCAGCAGCGGCTGTTGGCGCCCAAGGCAAGGCCGCTTCCGCATAGGACGTGGCCAGACGGGCTGCATGATGGGCTCGGTGGCGACGACACGCGGGTTGTCAATGACCCTTGCCAGCCGCATGCGGCCCGATGTCTGCAATGATGCAGTCACCACCTTGCAAAACACGAATCTTTCCCTACATTGAACTGACACTGCCCTGCCGTTCAAGGAACTGCAGGGCGCTTTTCGCATCCAAGGTGTATATTGCTTCTCACAAAAAAGGAGCGCAGGCTCCTTCAACAGGTTTAGGAAAATCTCATGGGTCAGAAGCTAAAAATTGCAGGGTGGATCTCAATCGGTGCAATGGCAGGCGCCCTCACCACGGTGCAACTCCAAGCGGTTGCGCGTGCGGGCATGGCACCCCTGCCACTGGAAGAACTGCAGCAACTGGCGGCTGTCTTCGGCATGGTCAAGACCGACTATGTCGAGCCTGTGGACGAAAAGAAATTGATCACCGACGCCATCTCGGGCATGGTCGCCAGCCTTGATCCGCATTCGGTATATTTTGACAAAAAGACCTACAAGGAATTTCGCGAAGGCACTTCTGGTCGCTTCGTGGGCGTGGGCATCGAAATCTCCCAGGAAGACGGGCTGGTCAAGGTGGTGTCGCCGATTGAAGGCTCGCCTGCCGACCGCGCCGGTCTGAAGCCGAATGACCTGATCACGCGCATCGACGACACCGCTGTCAAGGGTTTGAGCCTGAACGATGCCGTCAAAAAAATGCGCGGCGAGCCGCAAACCAAGGTGCTGCTGACCATTTTTCGGAAAGACGAAAGCCGCACGTTCCCGGTCAGCATCACGCGTGAAGAAATTCGCACCCAGTCGGTTCGCAGCAAGGTGGTCGAGCCGGGCTATGCCTGGATTCGGCTGAGCCAGTTCCAGGAACGGACAGTGGACGACTTCGTGACCAAAATTGAACAGATTTACAAACAGGAACCCAAACTCAAGGGCTTGGTGCTGGACCTGCGCAATGACCCGGGCGGCCTTCTGGATGCGGCCGTGGCGGTTTCTGCGGCTTTCCTGCCTGAAAACGTGACGGTGGTGTCCACCAATGGCCAGTTGGCTGAAAGCAAGTCAGTCTACAAAGCCGCGCCAGAGTTCTACCAGCGTCGCAACGGGGTCGACCCGCTCAAGCGGCTGCCTGCGGCCCTCAAGACTGTGCCACTCATCGTGCTGGTGAACGAGGGTTCTGCCTCCGCCAGTGAAATCGTGGCCGGAGCCCTTCAGGACTACAAGCGCGCCACTGTCATGGGCACCCAGACGTTCGGCAAGGGCTCGGTGCAGACAGTACGCCCGCTGGGCCCTCACACCGGCAACAAGCTGACAACCGCCCGCTCCGACACGCCAAGCGGCACATCAATCCAGGCCCGCGGCATAGTGCCGGACGTGCTGATTCACGAAACGGCAGAAGTACTCCCC
>JBBSRS010000039.1:0-11330 GCA_038242795.1 Burkholderiales bacterium | reverse complement strand
TCGGCCATGTCGTCAACACCGAACCCAAGGACATGTACCTGTCGCGCGTGGCAGCCGTCAACGGCGGCTGCGCCGAAGGCACGCCGGCCTTCAACGTCAACCGCCTGTGCGGCTCCGGCCTGCAGGCGATCATCTCGGCCAGCCAGTCGATCATGCTGGGCGACACCGACATCGCCATCGGCGGCGGTGCTGAAAACATGAGCCGTGGCCCCTACGCCAGCGCAGCCATGCGTTTTGGCGCGCGCCTGGGCGACACCAAGATGATCGACATGGTCGTCGGCGCGCTGCACGACCCGTTCCACACCATCCACATGGGCGTGACGGCCGAGAACATCGCCGCCAAGTGGGGCATCACCCGCGAAGAGCAGGACGCGCTGGCCGTGCAAAGCCACAACCGCGCCCAAAAAGCCATCGAAGCGGGCTACTTCAAGGAACAGATCGTCCCGGTCATGCTGAAAAGCCGCAAGGGCGAAGTCGCCTATGACACCGACGAGCATTTCCGCCCCAACTGCTCCATGGCCGACATGGCCAAGCTCAAGCCGGTGTTCCTGAAAGAAAACGGCACCGTCACCGCTGGCAACGCCTCGGGCATCAACGACGCCGCCGCCGCCGTGGTGCTGATGGAAGCCGGCGTGGCCCAGGCACGCGGCCTCAAGCCGCTGGGCCGGCTGGTGGCCTACGCGCACACCGGTGTCGATCCGAAATACATGGGCATCGGTCCGGTCAGCGCCACGCAACTGGCACTGAAAAAAGCCGGCCTGACGGTGGCGGACCTGGACGTGATCGAGGCCAACGAGGCGTTTGCCGCGCAGGCCTGCGCCGTCACCCGCGACCTGGGCCTGGACCCGGCCAAGGTCAACCCGAACGGCTCGGGCATCTCGCTGGGCCACCCGATCGGCGCCACCGGCGCGCTGATCACCGTCAAGGCGCTGCACGAGCTGCAACGCATCCAGGGCCGCTATGCGCTGGTGACGATGTGCATCGGCGGCGGGCAGGGCATCGCGGCGATTTTCGAGCGGGTGTAAGGGTCGGCACCTGCGCCCCTGAAACGCGTGAGTGACAGCGCCCCGCGCCCGATCCATGGGGGCTCGGGGCGCTGTTTGCATCTGCTCTGGTCTGTTCAGCGCCGGGCACCGCGTGAAATTGCAACCATTGCGTTGCCGCCACTCTGTAAAAAAAACGCCAAACCAGACTGGCAGACGTATCCGGCCGAAGTCGCCCGAGCGAACCCCAAGGAGACAAATCTTGCTGCCTGCCTACATCACCCATGCCGATTGCGCCCGCCACGAAATGGGCGCCCACCATCCCGAATGCCCCGAACGCCTGGGCGCCATCAACGACCTGCTGCTGGTCAAGGGCCTGCTCGACTACATGCACCCCTACGATGCGCCGCTGGCGACGCCCGAACAACTGGCGCATGCGCATTCGTCGCGCTATGTCAGCGAACTCATGGCCGCCTCGCCGACTGAGGGCTACCACAAGGTCGATCCCGACACCGACATGAACCCGTTCACCGTCACGGCCGCCCTGCGCGCCGCCGGCTCTGCGGTGCTGGCCACCGACCTGGTGCTGACGGGCGAGGCGCCCAGCGCCTTTTGCTGCGTGCGACCGCCGGGCCACCATGCACTGCGCGACGCCGCCATGGGGTTTTGCTTTTTCAACAACGTGGCCGTCGGCATCCGCCATGCCCTCACGCACCACGGCCTGCAGCGCGTGGCGCTGATCGACTTTGACGTGCACCATGGCAACGGCAGCGAAGACATCTTCCGCGGCGACGAACGGGTGCTGATGTGCTCGATCTTTGAAGAAGGCATCTACCCCTTCACCGGCGAAAGCGCGATCGGGCCGAACATGGTCAATGTCGGCCTGCCGTCGCGCTCAGGCAGCGACCTGTTCCGCGAAGCCGTCACCACCCGCTGGCTGCCCGCCCTGGACGCCTTCAAACCCGAGCTGATCTATGTTTCCGCCGGCTTTGACGCCCACCGCGAAGACGACATGGGCAACCTGGCACTGGTCGAGGCCGACTACGAATGGGTCACCAAGCAGATCATGAAAGTGGCCGGACAGCATTGCCAGGGCCGGGTCATTTCCTGCCTGGAAGGCGGCTATGTCCTGAGCCCGCTGGCGCGCAGCGTGGCGGCCCATGTCAAGGTGCTGATTGGCGCCGACTGACGCGCTGGCCGCCTCGGTGCAGGCGCATCGGCGCGGCCACGGCCGGAGCCGTGCGGGGCGGGCCACGGCCCATCGAATTTAAAAATAGCAATGGAATGAAAGCCCCTCATGGACAAACACTACCTCACCCCGCTGTTCGCTCCCCAGTCGATCGTTGTCTTTGCCGGCCAGGTCGATGACCCGGACAGCCTGACCTCGCGCGCCAAGGTGCTGCACCAGGCCCTGCGTGCCCAGAAGTACACCGGCACCCTGCAGTTTCTCGACATCCACACCACCGGCACGCTGGCCGACCTAGCGCAAACCGGCGCCGACCTGGCCATCATTGCGCTGCCGCCGGAGGAAGTCGCCGCCGCGCTGGAGATTGCCGGGCGCATGACCTGCCGCTCGGCGCTGGTGATCACCAGCGGCATCAATGCCGATGGCGCGGCCGAACTCAAGAAGATTGCGCGCCGCGAAGGGGTGTTCCTGATGGGGCCCAACGGCCTGGGCCTGCAGCGCCCGCACCTCATGCTCAACGCCAGCGCCGCCGGGCCGATGGCCCGGTCGGGTTCGCTGGCGTTGGTGTCGCAGTCCGGCGCGCTGACGGCGTCCATCCTCGACTGGGCCAGCAAGAACGGCGTCGGCTTTTCATCGGTGGTGTCGCTGGGGCCGAACACCTCGGTCGATATTGCCCAGGTGCTCGATTTCCTGGCCAACGACCGGCACACCCAGAGCATCGTCATCTACCTCGAAGGCATCTCCAGCGCCCGCCGCTTCATGAGCGCGCTGCGCTCGGCGGCCAACGCCAAGCCGGTGGTGGTGCTCAAGGCCGGACGCCGGCCGGCCGGCAACGAGGCCGCGCAAACCCACAGCGGCGCCATCGTCGGCAGCGACGATGTGTTCGATGCGGCCCTGCGCCGTGCCGGCGCGGTGCGCGTGCGCTCGTTTGTCGAGCTGTTTTCAGCCGCCAAGTGCCTGGCCTCGCGCTACCGACCGGTCGGCAACCGGCTGGCGATTGTCACCAACGGCGGCGGCCCCGGGGTGCTGGCGGCCGACTGGGTGAATGAAATCCATCTGGAACTGGGCAAGCTGTCGCCTGAATCGGTCAGCACCCTGAAGCCGCTGCTGCCCGAACTGGCATCGCTGTCCGACCTGATCGACCTGTCCGAAGAAGCGACGCCTGACCATTACAAGGTTGCCATCGAGACGGCCGGCAAGGACCGGCAGATCGACGGCGTGCTGGCGATTTTCTCGCCCAAGGAAGGCATCGATGCCGCCGAGGTGGCGCGCACGCTGGCCGAGGTCAAGCGCAGCATGGGCAAGCCGCTGCTGTCGTGCTGGATGGGCGATGCGTCGGTGGTGACGGGGCGCGGCATTCTCAACGACGCCACGATTCCCACCTTTCGCACACCCGAGGCCGCCGTCGGCGCGTTTGGCAACATCGCCTCCTTCTACAAGAACCAGCAGCTGCTGCAGCAAACGCCGCCGCCGCTGTCCACGCTGGCCAAGCCCGATATCGAAGGCGCGCGCCTGATCATCGAGAACGTGCTGGCCGAGCGCCGCAAGGTGCTGACCGAGATGGAGTCCAAGACGCTGCTGTCGGCCTTCCACATTCCGGTCACCAAGACCATCCTGGCGCGCACCGCCAACGAGGCGATGATGATCGCCACGCAGCTCGGCTTTCCAGTGGCGCTGAAGATCGACTCGCCCGACATCAGCCACAAGTCCGATGTCGAAGGCGTCGCGCTGAACATCCTGAACGCCACCGGCGTGCGCGACACCTTCACCGAGATGATGCAGACCGTCGCCCGCCTCAAACCCAATGCGCGCATCAACGGCGTCACCGTGCAGACCATGGCGCGTGCCAAGCGCGGCCGCGAGGTGTGCGTCGGACTGGTCACCGACGACCCGTTCGGCCCGGTGATTGCCTTCGGCGCCGGCGGCACGATGATCGAGCTGATCGACGACCGGGCCATGGAATTGCCGCCGCTGAACCAGTTCCTGGCACGCCATCTGATCGCTCGTTCGCGCGTGGCCGAAACCCTGGGCGCCTGGCGCGGCGCCACGCCGGCGGACATGAACGCGCTGGAGCAGATCCTGCTGCGCGTCTCGGAAATGGTCTGCGAGCTGCCGCAATTGCGCGAGATGGACATCAACCCGATCATCGTCGACGAATTCGGTGCGGTGGCGGTCGATGCCCGCATCGCCATCGACAATGCGCCGCAGGCCATCAGCGGCCGCGCCAACAGCTACAGCCACCTGTCGATCCTGCCGTATCCGGCGCGTTACGAGCAGGTCTGGCCACTGCGCGGCGGCGGCGAATACACGGTGCGCCCGATCCACCCGGACGATGCCCACATGCTGCAGGAAATGATGTCGCACCTGTCGCAGGAAAGCCGTTATTTCCGCTTCATCTCGTCCATGGTCGAGTTGCCGCCCAGCATGCTGGCACGCTTCACGCTGATCGACTACGACCGTGAAATGGCGCTGGTCGCGGTGTTCAAGGAACGCCGCTCGGGCACCCACGGCGAGTTGCCGGAAACCGAGCGCATCGTCGGCGTCTCACGCTACGTCACCAACCCCGACCAGTCGAGCTGCGAGTTTGCCCTGGTGGTGGCCGACGACTTCAGCGGCAAGGGCCTGGGCACGCGGCTGATGCTCAGCATCATGGACGTGGCGCGCGAAAAGGGCCTGTCGGAAATCGAGGGCTTGGTGCTGGCGCAAAACCCCGGCATGCTCAAGCTGATGAAAAGCCTGGGCTACACCATCAAGTCATTTGCCGAAGACCCGGATTTCAAGCTGGTGACGCACACGCTGTAACCCAGGCAGTGCCCTGGCACTGCAGTCATGCAGGCAGACGGCTACCGGGCAGGGGCCGGTCGCGTTGTGGGCCAATTCTTGCAAAGCGAACCGGAACTGTGTCCGTTGCGTGAACTAGCCGGCAAAAAACAGCACTCGATAAATTTTCAGCCGGCGTTGACGTTTATGTCGGCTGAAAGCGGCTTTTCTGCCTGGCGTTTTCGTCTTTTTTTGGCCTGCCAGCATCGTTTTCAAGGGCTGGCACGACACCTTGCCGGGCACGGACAGATGCTTCCAGCCTCAGTGCGGCAGAACCCTATCGCCTCAATTAAAAGTATTGCATTGATCTATCAGAGCCTCAACTTTAAAGTCGAGCTTGTAATCAAATGTCAAAACGAAGGTAAAAACATGACAAGCGAAATGAAATGTCCATTCTCAAGTGGTGCGCTCAAGTCCCCATTAGCGGCCGCCAGAACAAACGCTGACTGGTGGCCAAATCATCTGAGTCTGAACATCTTGCAGCAGCATTCCGAGCGGTCAAATCCGATGGGCAAGGCGTTCAACTACGCTGAAGCGTTCAAGACGCTTGACCTGCATGCGGTGGTGAAAGACCTGCATGCCTTGATGACCGATTCCCAGGACTGGTGGCCCGCAGACTATGGCCACTACGGCCCGTTTTTTGTTCGCATGTCCTGGCACAGTGCAGGCACTTACCGGATTGCCGACGGCCGGGGTGGCTCGGGCTTCGGCACGCAGCGGTTTGCGCCGCTCAACAGCTGGCCAGACAACGTGAACCTGGACAAGGCGCGCCGCCTGCTGTGGCCGATCAAGCAGAAATACGGCCGCAAAATCTCCTGGGCGGACCTGATCGTTCTGACAGGCACGGTCGCCATGGATTCGATGGGCTTGAAAACCTACGGCTTTGCCGGCGGTCGTGAAGACGTCTGGGAACCTGGCGAGGACATTTACTGGGGTCCTGAAGACACCTGGCTGGGCAACGAACGCTACACCGGCGACCGTGAGCTGGAGCAGCCCCTCGGTGCGGTGCAGCTGGGCCTGATTTATGTGAACCCGCAAGGACCGGACGGCAACCCGGACCCGGTGGCTGCCGCGCACGATATTCGCGAGACCTTCGCCCGCATGGCGATGAACGACTACGAAACCGTTGCGCTCTGCGCGGGCGGACACACCTTTGGCAAATGCCACGGTGCGGCGTCCGAGGACTACAAGGGCGCGGAACCCGAAGGCGCCGGCCTTGAAGAGCAGGGCCTGGGCTGGACCAGCAGCATGGGCAGCGGCAAGGGCGTCGACACGATTTCCAGCGGACTGGAAGGCGCCTGGACGGCCAACCCCATCGCGTGGGACAACAGCTATTTCGACACGCTGTTTGGCTACGAATGGGAATTGACCAAGAGCCCTGCCGGCGCGCACCAGTGGAAACCCACGAACAACGCTGGCGCCGGCACCGTGCCCGACGCCCATGACCCGACAAAGCGCCATGCACCCTTCATGGCGACGACCGATCTGTCGCTGCGGATGGACCCTGCCTACGAAAAGATTTCGCGGCATTTCCACCAGAACCCGCAAGAGTTCGCCGACGCGTATGCCAGGGCCTGGTACAAGCTGACACACCGCGACATGGGACCGATCGCCCGCTACCTGGGCCCCTTGGTTCCAAAAGGCGAAGAGCTGTGGCAAGACCCGGTGCCGGCTGTCGACCACGAACTGGTCAGTGCGGACGACGTTGCGGCGCTCAAGGCGACGGTGCTGGCGTCCGGCCTGTCCATCCCGCAACTGGTGTCGACGGCCTGGGCATCGGCGGCAACCTTTCGCGGCAGCGACAAGCGCGGCGGAGCCAACGGCGCGCGCATTCGCCTGGCACCGCAAAAAGACTGGGAAGCCAACCAGCCGGACCAGCTCAAGCGGGTGTTGCAGACGCTGGAAGGCATCCAGCGGGACTTCAACAGCGCGCAGTCGGGCAGCAAGAAAGTGTCGATGGCTGACCTGATTGTTTTGGGTGGCTGCGCCGCCGTTGAGGCCGCCGCCCAGAAGGCCGGTCACGAGGTGACGGTTCCGTTCACCGCAGGGCGAACCGATGCGTCGCAAGCGCAGACCGATGTGGAATCGTTTGCCGTGCTGGAACCTTCTGCCGATGGCTTTCGCAACTTCATCAAGAAGAACCACTCGCGCTCCGCGGCTGAACTGCTGATCGACCGGGCCAACCTGATGACCCTGACGGCGCCGGAGATGACGGTGCTGATCGGCGGCATGCGTGCGCTGAACGCCAATGTCGGACAAACCCAGCATGGTGTGTTCACGCGGCAAGCCGAAACGCTGACCAACGACTTCTTCGTGAACCTGCTCGACATGCGCACCCAATGGCAAAAGTCGGCGTCTTCGGAAGACGTGCTGGATGGACGCGACCGGACCTCGGGCGAGGTCAAGTGGACCGGCACGGTGGTGGACCTGGTCTTCGGTTCGAACTCGCAGTTGCGGGCCATCGCGGAAGTCTATGCATGCAGCGATTCGCAGCCGGCGTTCGTGCAGGACTTTGTGGCAGCCTGGACCAAGGTGATGAACCTGGACCGTTACGACCTTGCGTGATCTGAGAAAAAATTCCGAGGGTTGCTGAGGCGCGGCCGCGACCGGGCACCGGATGGTTCCGGCCCGGTTCGCGGCCAGCGCGCCTGAACCGTTTCCCCAGACAGAGCCGGTTCAATGCCGGCGCTGCTTCGTGGTCACATCAATTTCATCTTCTTCGCTGCTTCCCGCAGTTCCGCGCGAAAGTCAGGGTGCGCAATGGCGATCAGTGCCTCGCAGCGCTGCCGGGCGGTCTTGCCGCGCAGCTGGGCCACGCCGTATTCGGTCACCACGTAGTTGATGTCGTTCTTGCTGGTGGACACATGCGTGCCGGGCGACAGCACCGGCACGATGCGCGAAATGGTGTCGCTTTTGGCGGTCGAGGGCAGCACGATGAAGGCCTTTCCGCCCCTGGAACGGTTCGCGGAGCGCACGAAGTCGGTCTGGCCGCCGGTGCCGGAGTAGGGCGTGAACCCCAGGCTTTCGGAGCCGCACTGGCCCATGAAGTCGATCTGCATCGTCGCATTGATGGCATGCAGGTTGTCGTTCCGGCCGGCCAGCCAGGGATCGTTGGTGAAGTCCACCGGGTGCATCTCGACGGCCGGGTTGCGGTGCAGGAATTCGTAGAGCTTTTTCGAACCCAGCGCAAAGGTGGCAATCGTCTTGCCGGGCAAATAGTTCTTCTTGCGGTTGGTGATGGCACCGGCCTCGACCAGCGTCATGATGCCGTCGCCGATCATCTCGGTGTGCACGCCCAGGTCGTGCTTGTGCGTCAGCTGCATCACCACCGCATCCGGAATGCCGCCATAACCGATCTGCAGCGTCGCGCCGTCCGGAATCATGTCGGCGACGTACTTGCCGATGGCTTCCTGCACCGGGCCTATTTTTGGCAGCCCGACTTCCAGCAGCGCGTCGTCGCTTTCCGTCAGCGCGGCGACCTGCGAGATGTGGATGTGGCAGTTTCCGTTGGCAAACGGCACGTTGGGGTTGACTTCCAGCACCACCGCCCGGGCCTGCGCAATGGCCGCCATGGTGTAGTCGGGCGCCAGCGACAGCGAGAAATAGCCGTACGCGTCCATCGGCGAGGCCATCGACAACACCACGTCGGCAGGCAGCAGCTTGCGGTTGAGCAGGTCGGGCAGCTCGGAGAAATTGGCCGAGATGAAATCGGTCCAGCCTTCCTGTCCGCCGGCGCGTGAAATGCCGCTGAAGAAATAGGCGGCATGCCGCACATGGTCCGTGGTTTGCGTGTCGAAGTAGTCGTATTTGCGCACCGGCAGGATTTGCGAAACCGTCACATTGTGGAACTCGCGCCGTGCGTTGGAGAGCGCCGTCAACAGGGCAGGCGGCTCGCCCACGGCGGTGGGCACGACCACCGTGTCGCCGTTCATGACGACACCGATGGCGTCGGCGGCCGACATGCGTTTTTGCTGGTACAGGGTTTGAATGGACATGGCTGCTTTCTGTTGGCTGCGATCTGGGTACCCCTTCATTATCAAATAGCATCGCCCCTGAATCCCTGACAAGGACGGGACAAAGACCCTGTCAGGATTCAGCCGCAGCAGATCGGCAGCCAGAGGGTCTGAACTTTGCCTTCGGTCCCTGTGTTGGTGGCGGTTTTCAGGCGTGATGCAGCAGTCATTGAGCCGCACCAGAGGCACGATTCCGGACGACAGGCCCAAGCGCCGCCTTGCAGCGCCTGCTTTTGCATCTTGCTGGTCTTGCCGGTCTTGCCGCAGCAACGGTAACCGGAAGTAATGCTGCCGGGCAGGTGCATCCAGATTCAGGCCTCGCGGGTAGTACCTCTGTGGCGTGCTGGAACGCCACCGCCTTTCAATCTCCTCAGGAACCCCATCATGCACACTTCACGCGCTTTCTTTGTCCCGGCCCTGCTGGCCGTTGCCGCCCTGGCCGCTTGCGGCAGCAGCGACGATGACCAGCCGGTGCCGCCCGTAGCCGTTCCCGTGGCCGTCGGCGACACCGTGGCCCTGACGGTTTCGGGCAGCGTGCTGTCGTTCGACCGGGCCACGCCCGCCACGCTCAAGGGCAGCATCGCCGTCAGCGGCCTGCTGCCGACTGAAAAACTGGTGGGCCTGGACGTGCGGCCGGCCGATGGCCTGCTGTATGCGCTGAGCAACCAGGCACGGCTCTACACGCTGAACGCCGCCACCGGCGTGGCCACGTTCAAGGTGGCGCTGGCGGCCGCCGCCGGAGACGACAACCCGTACACCGCACTCACGGGCAGCCAGTTCGGCGTTGACTTCAACCCTGTCGCCGACCGGCTGCGCGTTGTCAGCGACACTGGCCTGAACCTGCGCATCGACGTCACCACCGGCGCGACCACCACCGACGGCGTGATCAACGGCGCGGCGGCCGCCATCACCGCTTCCGCCTACACCAATGCGGTCGCCGGCACCACCTCGACCCAGCTTTACGGCCTGGACGCCGCCGCCGGCCAGGTCTACCTGCAGGACCCGCCGAACAACGGCACGCTGACCGCGCCGATGGCACTCGGCGGCACGTTTGCCGGCGCCAACGGCTTTGACATCGACGCCCGCAACAACACCGCCTATGCCGCGCTGACCAGCGCCGGCAGCACGGCGCTGTACACCGTGCCGCTGACCGCAGGCAGCACCGCGACGCGCATCGGCACCATCGGCACCGGCGAGGCATTGACCGGCATGGCGCTCATCCAGCCGGCAACGCCCAAGGTGTATGCGCTGACCCCCGACAGCCGCCTGGCCAGCTTTGACCCGGCCACGCCCACGACGCTGTCGGCCAGCGTGCCCATCAGTGGCCTGATCAGCGGCGAGTCGGTGCTGGGCATCGACTTTCGCCCGGCCAACGGCAAGCTCTACGCGCTGACCAGCACCGCGCGCCTGCTGACGGTGGATGCGGACAGCGGCGCCAGCACCGTCGTCGCCACGCTCAGCGCCGATGCGGCCGACACCACGCTGCCCTACAACGGCCTGGGCAATGCCGCACGCTTCACGGTGGACTTCAACCCGGTGGCCGACCGCCTGCGCGTCATCAACGACAGCGGGCTGAACCTGCGCATCAATGTCGACACCGGCGCGACCACCACCGACGGCGCCATCAACCGCACCGGCGTGGCGCCCCTGGTGGCTGGCGGCGCCTACGGCAACAGCTTTGCCGGCACGCGCAGCACCGTGCTGTATGACCTGGACGCCGCCAGCAGCGTGCTGGCCCAGCAGGTCCCGCCGAACGACGGCACGCTGGTCAACGTCGGCGCGCTGGCCGTGCCGTTCAGCGGGGCCGCATCAATGGACATCGCCGGCGGTGCCAACGGGCTGGTGCTGGCGGCCCTGCGCACCGGCGCCACGGGCCCGTACACGCTGTACACCGTGTCGCTGACCACCGGCGCCGCCACGCTGTTCCGCAACACCACGGGCGATGCCACGCGTTCGCTGATTGGCGGCAGCGCCGGGCCGTCGGTGCTGGACATTGCCATCAAGTTTTAGAAGCTGCCAGCGTCCTTCAAACTGATGGCATGCTCTTTTGCCATTGCGGACTTGATCCGCAATCCATGCCTCTGCTGGCGCCCAGGCCTATTTGCCGGCGCAAGCCCGGGATGACAGATGAAGGGGAGCAACAACCCCTTTCATGCACCCCAATCTGAAAAGCGACCTGATTCATCGGAATATTGAAGCCAAATCAGGCTTATGCGCAATACGGACGGTCATAAGCAGCTATTCTTTCAATAGCATTGAAAGACGTTCAGCTGCTTGCCCGCACCACCAGCTCGTAGCCCAGGTCAACTCAGGGCGTGCCCACGGGCT
>JBBSRS010000038.1:0-11480 GCA_038242795.1 Burkholderiales bacterium | reverse complement strand
ATCGACCAGCGACTTCAAATGGGGGTGAGCAGACTCAGATGCAGAGTGAGCAGATGTTGCGTTCAACACCGACAAAGCGACGGGATCAGCCATGAAGCCTCCAGTTCGAAAGGATACAGATACGAAAAGCGCTGCGAAGAGAAATGGTCCTCGCAGCGCCGTTGGAGTCAAGGAGTCAAAGCAGACTCCGATCGGTGCTTAGACGTAGTCTTTGTACTTGTCCAAGAAACGGACGGGCTTGGCCAGCGCATCACGGCGGAACGGATCGCCCAATTCGCGGGTGCACATGATTTCAATGACACAGGTCTTGCCTTCGTTCATCTGCATGTCGATGGCTTTCTTGAGCGCAGGGCCCACGTCTTCCAGCTTGTCGACCACGATGCCTTCAGCACCCATGGCTTTGGCCATCTCGGACCAGCTCTCGTTTTCCAACTCGGCTGCAACGAAACGACGGTTGTAGAAGTCGACCTGGTTCTTCTTCTCCGCACCCCATTGGCGGTTGTGGAACACGATGGCCGTCACCGGAATGTCATGACGCACGGCGGTCAGAATCTCGGTCATGCTCATGGCCCAGGCGCCGTCGCCTGCGTAAGCGATGGCAGGACGGTCCATGGCAGCCAGCTTGGCACCGATCATGGTGGGCAATGCGTAACCGCAATTGCCGAAGCTCATGGGAGCGAAGAAGCTGCGGGGCTCTTCAAACCGCAGGTAGCTGTTGGCGACGGAGTTGATGTTGCCGATGTCGGTGGACACCATGGCACGTGGCGGCATGGCCTTTTCCAGTTCACGCAGAACCTGGCGGGGGTGCAGGTACTCACCGCCGTTGAAGGTGACTTCCTTCTTGTTCTCTTCGATCATGTCCAGGCTGAAGGCATCCTTCTCGTGGGTCCACTCGTCGAGTTCCTTTTCCCAGGCGGCTTTTTCACTGGCAATGGTCTTGGCACGCTCTGCCTTGGTGGCATCGCACGCCAGGGTCTTGCCGGTCAGGCGCTTGGTCAGTTCCAGAGCCGTCGCCTTGGCATCGCCGCAGATACCGACGGAGATCTTCTTCACCAGTCCCAGGTTGGTGTGATCGGCTTCAACCTGAATGATCTTGGCGGTTTTGGGCCAGTAGTCCATGCCATGCTGTGGCAGGGTGCCGAATGGGCCCATGCGTGAACCCAAAGCAATCACCTCGTCCGCTTGGGCGATCAGCTTCATGGCGGCCTTGGAGCCTTGGTAACCCAAGGGGCCAGCCCACAATTCATGGCTGGCAGGAAAGGCGTCATTGCGCAGGTAGCCGGTCACCACGGGGGCGCCCAGACGCTCGGCCAAAGCCTTGCATGCGTCGACGGCACCGCCCATCACGACACCGCCGCCCGCCAAGATGACCGGAAACTTGGCTGTGGCCAGTAAATCAGTGGCTGCAGACAAAGTGGCTTCACCACCAGCGCCACGGTCCACACGCATCGGCTGAGGAATCTCGCACTCGATCTCGCCATAGAAGTAGTCGCGGGGAATGTTCAGCTGGGTCGGACCGTTGTCGCTCATGGCGCGGTCAAAGCAGCGGGCCGTGTACTCGGCCATGCGCTTGGGGTGGGTCACGTGGCCCTGGTACTTGGTGAATTCTTCAAACATCGGCAGCTGATTGGCTTCCTGGAAGCCGCCCAGACCGATACCGGTGGTGCCGGTCTCTGGCGTGATGATCACGACAGGGCTGTGTGCCCAGAAGGCGGCAGCAATGGCGGTCACGCAGTTACTGATGCCGGGGCCGTTTTGGCCAATGGTCACGCCGTGACGGCCGGACACGCGGGCATAGCCGTCGGCCATGTGGGCAGCGCCTTGCTCATGCACGACAGGAATCAGGCGGATACCGGCAGGAGCGAAAATGTCCATGGCATCCATGAAGGCCGAACCCATGATGCCGAACATGTCGGTGACGCCATTGGCGACCAGGGTTTCTACAAACGCCTCCGAAGGCGTCATTTTTTGCACGCCGCTGACGACGGTGCGGGTGTCGGTTGGGGTATTGCTCATCGATGTCTCCTGCGGCGTTGGCCGATAGATTGCATTAAATTTGAAACGATTTATTCCGTTTTCCGGAATGCTGTGAACTGTAAATAGATTTTTATCCTTCGTCAACCAATAATCTCATTTATTGGAACTTTTTCAACTATTTTTTGAAATTCAACTATGATTGGCACCATGAAAAGCGTTCCCTCCCCTGTTCAGTTGCCGGTAGAAATAAACAGTGACACCCCGACGCTGCGCCTGTTTGCGCTGCTGGAGGTTGTGGCGTCCAAAGACCAGTTCTTCTCGCTTCAGCAACTTGCAGAAGAGACCAGTATTCCCAAGCCAACATTGCACCGAATGCTTCAGCAGCTTGAAAGCGCCGGACTTTTGGAGCGCAGCGGGGACAACCGGCAGTACGGCACCGGTGTGCGCCTGAGAAAGCTGGCTGAAAATCTGCTTCTCAACGACACTTTTCATGGCGCACGCCACGGCGTCTTGCGTGCCTTGGTCCACGAAGTTGGCGAAAGTTGCAACCTCACCGCACTCAGTGGCAGCGAGGTGATCTACCTGGACCGTGTCGAGACCCCCGCGCCGCTGCGCTTTTATTTGCACTCAGGGTCTCGGGTTCCCGTGCACTGCTCGGCCAGCGGGAAAATGTTTCTTTCCAGCATGACCCCAGCCCAGCGTCAACGACTGCTGGCACACGCTCCACTTGAAGCATTCACATCCAAAACGTTGACCGATCTGGAGGCGCTTGAGGAAGAGATCAAACAGGTCAAACACCAGGGATTCGCGCTGGACAACGAAGAGTTCCTGCCTGGCTTGCTGTGTGTGGCGGTGCTGGTTCCCAATGTCAGTGGGCGCTCCAACCTTTGCGTTGCGACGCAAGCCCCGATCATGCGACTGAGTGTCCAGAAAGCCATTCAGCTTTTACCGGCTTTACAACGTGCCGCCGATGCGCTCAGTCGCATCGAAAGCAATGCCACCAATCCCATCAAACACAGCAAAAGCGCCTAGACCTCAGCGCCGAGCACCAACCGGAGACTTTCACTGATGACCGAATTGACCACCCTGCGGCCGACCAACATGGTCTCAGTTCGCGATGTATTTGGCATCGATACCGACCTCAAGGTCCCGGCTTTTGCTGAACGCGACGAACATGTTCCCGATGTGGATGCCACCTACCGCTTCAACCCGGCGGTCACGCTGGCATTGCTGGCCGGTTTCAGCCGCAACCGGCGTGTGATGGTGCAAGGCTTGCACGGCACCGGGAAATCGACCCACATCGAACAGGTTGCCGCGCGCCTCAACTGGCCCTGCGTGCGTGTCAACCTTGACGGCCATGTAAGCCGCCTTGATCTGGTGGGCAAAGATGCCGTGGTGTTGAAAGAGGGTCAACAGGTCACCGAATTCCAGGAGGGCATCGTTCCATGGTCGCTGCAGCGGCCCATGGCGCTGATTTTTGACGAATACGACGCTGGCCGTCCTGACGTGATGTTCGTGATCCAGCGCATCCTGGAGCGCGACGGCAAGTTCACCTTGATGGACCAGAACCGCGTGTTGACGCCCAACCCCTACTTTCGCCTGTTTGCCACCGCCAACACCGTGGGTCAAGGCAACCTCAACGGGATGTACCACGGCGCCCAGCGCCTCAATCATGCACAGATCGACCGCTGGAACATCGTGGTGGCCCTCAATTATCTTGAGCGCAAGGAAGAGGTGGCCATCGTCACCGCCCGTGTTCCCGCCTATGCCGACTCCGCTGGCCAGGAGATGATCAACGCCATGGTGGCTGTCGCCGACCTCACACGCAAAGGTTTTCGCGTGGGCGATCTGTCCACCCTGATGTCACCGCGCACCGTGATCACCTGGGCGGAAAACATGGAAATTTTCCGCGACCCCGGCCTGGCATTTCAGCTCTCTTTTGTGAACAAATGCGATGAGAGCGAACGCGCCACCGTGGCCGAGTATTTCCAGCGTTGCTTTCATCGCGAGCTCGAAGCTTCGTTCGCTCACACCGCCTGACCCCATGGCCGAGCAACCGGCTTCGGCCAGCGCCACGCGCCATCAGCAACGCATCGACGACCTGTGTGCCGCGACCATCCGCGCACTGAGCGGTCAAGCCGGGCTGCACTTTCGTGGCCGCAGGCTGTTTCGCGGCGACAAGGCCCTGCCGCCGTTTGCGCCGCACCTCAGCCCCAAACCCGAGGTTGACGACTTTGCATCGTTTCGCGGCGCCGCCGATGCCATGGCCCTGCGGTTGCAGATCGCCGATCCAGAACTGCACAAGCGCCTGCGTCCGACAGATCCGATGGAGCGCATGCTGTTCGAGATGCTCGAGCAATTCCGGGTGGAAGCGCTGGCACCCACCGACATGCCCGGCATGGCGCACAACCTGCGCCACCGCTTCGAGGCGTGGTCCATGGCGTTCTACAACAGCGGCCTGACAGAAACATCCAAAGGCATCCTGCTCTACACGGTGGCACAGATCACCCGCTCGCGCGTGACCGCCCAACCCGTGGTCGAAGCCACCGAAGACGCGATCGAAGCCACCCGCATGTCCATCGTGCGCAGCCTGGGCCATGACCTGGCCGGTTTGCGTCGTCAGCGCTTCGATCAGGCAGCCTATGCGGAACACGCCCTTTCGATGGCTTCGCTGGTGGCTGGCATGCTGGCTGCTTACGACCTGCAAGACACTGGCGGCGGGAACGACAGTGATACCGAGCCCGATGACAAGCCATTGGACTTCAACCTCTGGATGGATTTCGACAGCGAAGGCGAAGAAGAAGGCTTCACCACCGCCAGCAGCGGCAACAGCCGGTCCCTGGCCGAATCGGGTGGCGTGTACCGCGTGTTCACCGATGAATTTGACACCGAAGTCGATGCCGCCACCCTGGTGCGCGCTGCAGTGCTGCAGGAATACCGGGAACGGCTTGACCAGCGCATCGAGCAACAAGGCCTGTCGGTGGCGCGACTGGCCCGTGAGCTCAATGCCGTGCTCGCCATGCCGGTGCGAGACGGCTGGATTGGTGGGCAAGAAGAAGGCTACATCGATGGCCGTCAGCTCAGTCAGCTCATCACGTCACCCTCTGAACGCCGCCTGTTTCGCATCGAACAGCATGCACCGGTTGCAGACAGCGCCGTGAGCTTCCTGATCGATTGCTCGGGCTCCATGCGCGAGCACATCGAATCCGTTGCCGTGCTCGTCGATGTCCTGGCCCGTGCGCTGGACCAGATCGGTGTGACCACCGAAGTGCTGGGCTTCACGACCAATGCCTGGAATGGCGGACGCGCCCAGAAAGCCTGGATGCGCGCTGGCCGGCCGCCCCATCCGGGACGCCTCAATGAAGCGGCACACCTGATCTTCAAGGACAGCGATACGCCCTGGCGACGCGCCCGACCGGCAATGGGCGCACTGCTCAAAAGCGATCTTTTCCGCGAAGGGGTGGACGGCGAAGCGGTGACCTGGGCTGCGCAGCGCCTGCTCCAACGACACGATGGCCGACGCGTGTTGATGGTGATTTCCGACGGCAGCCCCACCGATGGCGCGACCACTCTGGCCAACGACATCCACTACCTGGACCATCATCTTTGCAACGTGGTAGCCCAGCTGGAGGCACAAGGCCAGGTGGAAATCTACGGCATTGGCGTCGGGCTGGACCTGAGTCCCTATTACCGGAACAACCGGGCCCTGGATTTGTCCAAATCGGTCACCAACAACGTATTGCGGGAAATTGTGGCCATGATCGCGGCGGGACCACGGCGCTGAGGACGCCAACCGGTTCATAACGTCAAAGGCCTGCCAACATCCTCGCTTCATGCAGTTCACGCACGCCCTCTTCAATGGCAGCGCTGCCAATCGCCGAGTAACCCATCCGAAAAAATTGCAGGTTCGCGGCGGTGGGCTGTGCGAAAAATACCTGCCCCGATTCAATCAGCACACCGCGCGCCTGGGCTTGCTGCGCCAGCGCCAGGACATCAAGACCCGCCGGTCCCTTGACCCACGCACCCGACCCCCCCTGGGCCTCGCTCACAATGCAGTCCGGCATCCAGCGCTCGAGGGCCGCGAGCAATACCAGGCGCCGGTCCCGGTAGGTAACATTCAACTTGCGAATGAACGCATCGTGGTGCCCTTGCGCAATGAACAGGCTGGCGATGTGGGCGTTGTTGGAGGGCACATGTCGCATCATCAACCGCCGCACCGCCCGCAGTTCGCGAATCAATTCCGCGGGTGCCACGATGAAGCCCAGTCGAAGGCCATGGGCGAGTGTCTTGGACAGGCTGCCCAGGTAGATCACCCGCCCTTCGGTATCCATGCTTTTGAGTGCAGGCAGTGGACGGCCTGAAAAATTAAGCTCGCTCTCGTGATCGTCTTCCAACAAAACCACATTTTTCCTTCGGGCCACATCGAGCAACACCTGCCGTCGCGCCAGCGGCATCGTCACGCTCGTAGGACACTGGTGGCTGGGCGTCACATAGACGTAATCGCACTGCCCCAACTTGCGCGACGGCACCAGCCCCTGTTCATCCACCGCCAGCGGCACCACACGCGAACGGCGTGCTTCGAAATTATTGCGCGCATCGGGGTAGCCCGGGTCTTCCATGCCCACCACCGTCTCATGGCCGATCAGCACTTGGGCGAGCAGAAAACAAGCCATCTGCGCGCCGGCCGTCACCAGGATCTCGTCGCGCTGGGCCACGATGCCGCGCGCGGGCAGCAAACGATGCTGGATCTGGCTCACCAGGCCTTCGTGATCGCGGTCCACATGATCCTGGGACCATGTCTTGACGGCTGGCGTCAGCAACGATTGCTGAGAGCATGCACGCCAATCGGCCAACGGCATCAGGCTGGCATCGAACTGCCCGTACACAAAAGGGTAGGCAAAGTCCTGCCAGTGGGCCGGCTTGGCAATGTTGCGCTGACCAGCGACGTCACTTTTCAATCGGCTGGCCCAGCACAACGGGTCGGCATCGCCGCCAAGGTCGTGAACCTGGCGTGCCTGTCCCAAAACAATGTCGGGATTGACGAAGAGGCCACTGCGCTCGCGCGCCACCAAAAAGCCCTTGTCCACCAGCATCTGCAAGGCCAGCGTGACCGTGTTGCGCGACACGCCCAGCGCCACTGCGAGCGATCGGCTGGGCGGAATGGCCGCAGCGGCAGGGATCAGCTCCGTCAGGATGCTGTGGACCATCATTTCCTTGATGCGCCCCTGCAGCGTGGCGCTGCTGCCCGCGAAGCGGGGCAAGAGGCCCGCCCATATGTCCGCAATGTCTTGCGCTGGGCGCATGGATTCTCCTTGTGCCTGATTCGAGTGCAATTGAATTCTGGCACTAAACAAATGTGATTATGGATCTAACAACAAAGAAGGTGCAGGCCTAGCATCATCACCATTCCCACATCATCACCGAGGCCCACCCATGACCACTGAATACCTGAAGAAAGCCACCCCACCTGTCGAGACGATCGACACTCTGACCGGCGAGACAGTGCAGCGCATGCTGGCAGAGATCAAGCGTGAAGGGCGCGAGGCTGTGGAGCGCTATGCACGCGATCTGGACGGCTACACCGGCAAGATCGTGCTCGACGAAAGCGACTTTGCAGCGGCAGCCAAGTCCGTGCCCCAGGGCGTACGCGACGACATCGCCTTCGCTCACAACCGCGTGCGGGATTTCGCCCAGCGCCAGCGCGAATCGTTGAGCGAGTTCGAAGTGGAGCTGATGAGTGGCCTGGTGGCGGGACAAAAGCTCATCCCGGCCAACACGGCGGGCTGCTATGTGCCCGGAGGGCGATACGCCCATGCCGCCTCGGCCATCATGAGTGTCTGCACGGCCAGGGTGGCCGGCGTGCCCAACATCATCGCCACGTCCCCGGCTCACAAAAAAGCCGGCATGAACCCCGCCATTCTCTACACCATGCAGCTCTGCGGTGCACACACCGTGCTGGCGCTGGGCGGGGTGCAAGGCATTGCCGCCATGGCCTACGGGCTGTACACGGCCCAGCCCGCCGACATCATCGTCGGCCCGGGCAACCGATTTGTCGCCGAAGCGAAGCGCACGCTGTTTGGCAGCATCGGCATTGATGTGGTGGCGGGTCCCACCGAGTCGGCCGTGATTGCCGACCACAACGCCGATGCAGAAATCGTGGCCGCCGACCTGGCCGGCCAGGCGGAGCACGGACCGGATTCTCCGGTGTGGCTATACACCACCTCGCGCGAGCTGGGCATGAAAGTGATTGAGATCATGCCCCGCGTGATTGCCGAATTGCCGGAACCGGCCTGCTCTGCCGCCACCGCCGCCTGGCGCGACTATGGCGAGGTGGTGTGGGGCTCCAGCCGCGAAGAAATCTGCGAGATCAGCGACCGCTACGCGCCCGAACACCTGCAGGTGCTGGCAGATGACCTGGACTGGTGGCTGGACCGCCTGACCAACTATGGCTCGTTGTTCCTGGGCGAAGAAACCACCGTGGCCTACGGCGACAAGTGCGCAGGTCCCAACCACATCCTGCCCACGCGGGGCGCTGCCCGCTACTCGGGTGGACTCAGTGTGGGCAAGTTCATCAAGACCGTGACCTACCAGCGCCTGAACCGCGCCGCCAGCCGCGAGGTGGGCCAGGTGGCTGCTCGCATTTCGCGGCTGGAAGGCATGGAAGGCCACGCGCGCACCGGTGACATTCGTCTGAAGAAATACTTTCCGCAAGAGCAGTTCGAACTGGGTACGCTGCAAGGCCACCAGCACTGACATGAACAGCACCAACACCCCCACCCGCGCCGCAGACGGCCTCTGGTTCGGCAAAGACCTGAGCCAGTCCGAGCCCATCCCTGAAACGGCCATTGAACAGGCGGTAGCGCTGATGCGCAGCGGCCGGCTGCACCGCTACGGAGAACAAGGCGCTGGCACGCCCGAGCCCTCGTTGCTGGAACAGGAATATGCGGCCTATGTCGGCAGTAAATACTGCGTGGCTGTGAACTCTTGCGGCGCTGCCATGTTTCTCGCCCTCAAGGCGCTCGGCGTGAAACCGGGCGACAAGGTGCTGACCAGCAGCTTCACGCTCGCGCCCGTGCCAGGCGCCATCGCCCATGCGGCTGCCTCGGCGGTGCTGGTCGAGACGCGGGACGACTACACCACCGACCTGCCGGACCTGGAACGCAAGGCAGTCACCAGCGGTGCCAAGGTTTTTCTGCTTTCGCATATGCGGGGTCACATCACCGATCTGCGCGCGGTGCAGGAAATCTGCGACCGCCATGGCATCGCGCTGGTGGAGGACTGCGCCCACACCATGGGTGCGCTCTGGGACGGTCAGCACACCGGCACCTTTGGCCGCATTGGTTGCTTCAGCAGCCAGACCTACAAACACATCAATTCCGGCGAAGGCGGTCTGCTGGTCACCGACGACGATGACATCGCCGCCCAGGTTATCCTGATGTCAGGCTGCTACATGATGTACGACCAGCACATCCTGCGCCCCGGGCCTGAGGTGTTCGAGCGCTGGCGTTATGTCACCCCTAACTTCAGCATGCGCATGTCCAATCTAGCCGCCGCGTTGCTGCGCCCGCAACTGGCGCTGCTGCCGGAGCGCGGGGAGCGCTGGCGGCGCATCTACAACGACTTGGCCCATGCGTTCGCCAGCGCACCCCATGTTTCACTGCCGGTGCGCGATGAACGCGAAGACTTTGTGCCCAGCTCCATCCAGTTTTCACTTGATTTGTCGCCTTCGCAAATTCAGCGCTTTTTGCATGAATGCGAAGCCCGTGGCCTTTATGTCAAATGGTTCGGCTTGAGCGTCCCCACTGCGTTCACCAGCCATTTTGGGCACTGGCACTACCTGCCAGAGCAAGCGCCGATGCCGCAGTCCCAGGGCGTGCTTCGCCAGCTGCTCGACCTGCGCACGCCGCTGTCGTTGACCCCCCAGGACTGCCAGTTGATCGGCCAGATCATGCAGGTGGCCGCCACCGCAGCAGCAGACCACCCGGTGGGTGAAATTTCGAAAGACAAGCCATGAATCCGTCTGACCTTCCAAACGTTCCGCCGGAACAAACGCTGGATCCCGCCGACTGGAACGCCTTTCGTGTCCAGGCCCACCGCTTGCTCGACGCTTCCATTGACCGCATGGAGCGCTACAGCGAAGGCCCGGTCTGGACGCCGCTGCCGCAGGATATCCAAGCCGACTACCAGGCACCTTTGCCCAGCAAAGGCATCGGTTCTGAAGCCATCCAGTCCCATTTGACGGCCTTGCTGCCCTACGGTGTGGGCAATACCCATCCGCGCTTTTTCGGCTGGGTCCATGGCTCGGGAACACCAGGCAATCTGCTGGCCGACATCACCGCTGCGGCCCTGAACGCCAACCTCGGTGGGCGCGACCACGGGGCGATGTACGTGGAAAAACAGGTGGTGAACTGGTGCCGGGAGCTGTTTGAGTTCCCGGAAACCTCGAGCGGCCTGATCGTCAGCGGCACCTCGATCGCCACCATCGTCGCCTTGAAAGCAGCGCGCGACCGCTGCTTTGACTTCAGCAGCCGCAAAGCCGGGCTGCAAAAATCCGATCTCGGCCAGCTGGTGGGCTACACCTCGGCACAAACCCATTCTTGCGTTGCCCGTGCCTTTGACATTCTGGGCCTGGGATCAGACGCGTTGCGGAAAATTTCGGTCAACGAGAACTTCGAAATCGATACTTCGGCGTTGCAGTTGGCGATCACACAGGACCGCGCTGCAGGCCTCACGCCCTTTGTCATCGTGGGAACCGCAGGTGCCGTGAACGTAGGGGCCATCGACGATCTGGAAACACTGGCCGATATCGCGCAGGCTGAAAAGTTGTGGCTGCACATTGACGGCGCCTTTGGTGCCCTGGGCGTGCTGTGCGAACAGCTGCGCCCCCGGTTGACAGGCATCAAACGGGCCGACTCACTGGCCTTTGATTTCCACAAGTGGCTGCATGTCAACTACGACGCGGGCTTTATCCTGATGCGATCTGAAGCGTCGCACCGCCGCGCATTTTCAGAGCGTCCCGAATACCTCAAGGGCGCTGAACGGGGTCTGGCAGCGGGCAACCCCTGGCCTGTGGAGTACGGCCCGGAGCTGTCCCGTGGATTCCGGGCACTCAAGATATGGACGCAACTGGCCGAACACGGCACAGACAAACTGGGCGCGCTGATCGCACAGAACTGTGCGCAGGCCGCCTATCTGAAAACCCTGGTCGATGCCCACCCCCACATGGACATGGTCGCGCCCGTGGCCATGAACATCTGCTGCTTCCGCTATGGAGCCCCGGAACAAGATGAGCTGGCGGTGGACCGTCTCAACGACGAAATCGTGATGCAGTTGCAAATCCAGGGGCTTGCCGCGCCCTCCACCACGCTGGTGCATGGCCGCAATGCCATTCGGGTGAACATCACCAACCACCGCACCACCCGGGCTGACCTGGACATGCTTATCCGCGAAATCGACCGTATCGGCCAAGACCTGCTGGGTGCTACCCACCAGCGGGCCTGAGT
>JBBSRS010000037.1:0-11816 GCA_038242795.1 Burkholderiales bacterium | reverse complement strand
GCCCGGCTGTTCGCCAAACTTGTAGCGCGAAATCAAGGCCGACCAGGGATAGGCATAAGGCACGGCGGCCAGCGTGGCGTCCATGGACGGACGCTGGCGCATACACGCGGCACAAAGGCGCGGTTCTGTTTGCGGCAGTTCACTTGTCAGCAATGTGAGTAGCGGCAGTGCGCACAGTGCGCAGCTGGGCTGGTGCGGTTTGAAGCGCGTCATGCAGGGCTGGCACACATGCGTTGCCGGCCAGCTCTGGCAAACGGCGCACTGGCTGGGCAGGTTGGGCATGAATCGGCGAAGGGTAGACAGGCTTTGTAACACCGTGTCAATATACCCGGCCCGACCTTGTGCCACCATTGCCCCCATGACCACCACCTCGCGTCCCCCCACGCTCGATCCCAACGCCGTCAATCGCTGGGAGCAAACGGCCCCCCTGACATCACCCTGGCTGCATGAAGAAGTGGCCAGCCGTATGCGCGACCGGCTGGAGTGGATCAAACTCAAGCCGCACGCCTGGGCACATTGGGGCGCCTTGCGCGGTGGACTGAAGGCGCATGCCGAACTCGCGAAGATTTATCCGGATTCAGCTTGTTTTGTTGCTGAAGCGCAGGAAGGGCGTGCGCAAGCAGCTATTAAAAATATAGCTAAACCCTGGTGGAATCCAAGCCAGTGGCGCGCCGCGCCGATGCGCTTCGAGATGCCGCCGCCGGACAGCGTGGACATGCTGTGGGCCAACATGGCGCTGCATGAATCTGCCGATCCTCAGGCACTGCTCGCCCAGTGGCACCGCGCCTTGAAGGTCGATGGGTTCCTGATGTTCTCCTGCCTGGGACCCGATACCGCCCGGGAATTGCGCACCCTGTATGCCCGTCTGGGCTGGCCACCCGCAGGCCATGACCTCACCGACATGCACGACTGGGGCGACATGCTGGTGCAAACCGGCTTTGCCGAACCGGTGATGGACATGGAGCGCATCACGCTGACCTATGAAACGCCACAACGCCTGCTGCAGGAGTTGGCCGAACTCGGCCGCAATTTCCATCCGGACCGCTTTGCCGGCTTGCGCGGCAGGGCGTGGAAGGCCCGGCTGGAGCGTGAACTGGCGGCGCAACTGACCGGCAGCGACGGGCGGCTGTCGCTGACGTTCGAAGTCATTTATGGCCATGCGCTGAAGGCCAGGCCAAAATTCAAGGTGAGCGCGCTCAGCGCGGTGTCGGTTGAAGACATGCGCCGGATGCTGCAAAGCGGTTCGGGCGCACCTGGGTGATGTGCCTGCGCTGCAACATGGCGCAGACACATCCTGATGCATTGTGTTTGGGGTCTTTGCGGTTTCCCCTAGGAAGGATTGAGAAAGTTTCTGTTTAAATCGGAAGAGTTTCGATCAGTAACGACTGCTCCTGCCACTGTTGGCCCTGTTTGCTTTCCCTGTTTTATCCACGCTGCATGCTGTTTTCGTGAGGGTTGTCACATGTTGCAATCACCCCCGGCTTTTCAATTCGCCACCCTGTCGGCAAACCATGTTCCTTCGCAAGGTTCGGTGGTGCTGTGGCGCCTGAATCGGCGCAGCCTGATCTCGCCGGCACAACTTGGCTGGTTTTACTTTTCCCTCTGCCTTGCCTGCCTTGGCGTGGCGGCTTTTTTGTCATCGCAGAGTGCGTCCGCGGTGTTGACGTTTTCCTTGCTGGCCATCGGCACTGCATTTGTTGTGTATTCCCGTCATGCGGGAGATACGGAAAAAATTTTTTTGCAGGACGGGCAACTGGTGGTGGAACTTGAAACCGCTGGCCGCACCGAGCGGGCCGCATTCAATCGGCAGTGGGTTCGCATCGAGCCCAAGAATGAAGACGGCTCACTGATCGAAGTGTCCGGGCAGGGCCGTCTGGTGCGGGTGGGCCGCCACGTGCGGCCCGAATTGCGCCCCCTGCTGGCACGCGAAATACGCTTTGCCCTGCGCACCTGCTGAGCCATGACCTTCATATTCCTGCCTCATTTCCAATTTTGCAAATTTGACCTGTCGCAAACTTTATAATGACGGGTTAATTCAATCGGTAATTGAAGCAGAAAAAAGTGATCACGATGAACCTGAGCAACACCATGAGAAAATTGACACGGCTTGGCTTTCAGCATGCAGGCTCGGCAGGAATCTTTGCAGCGGCCTGGTTGAGCACTGCTGCCCACGCGGTCAACGATCTGCCTGGCGGCCCGGCAGTCAACCAGCTCAACCTTCATCCTGCGGTTACCCGCATTGCCGAAGAGCAGCACTGGCTGCATTGGTTCATGATGATCATCTGTGTGCTGATTTTCGTGGCTGTGTTTGGTGTGATGTTCTATTCCATCCTGAAGCACCGCAAATCGGTCGGCCACAAGGCGTCCAATTTCCATGAGTCGACTGTTGTCGAGATTGCCTGGACCGTGGTTCCGTTCATCATCGTCATCGCCATGGCCCTGCCTGCGACCAAGGTGCTGGTGGCCCAGAAAGACACCACCAGCGCCGACCTGACCATCAAGGCCACCGGCATCCAGTGGAAATGGGGCTATGACTACATCAAGGGCGAGGGCGAAGGCATTGGCTTCGTCTCGACGCTCGACACCGCCCAGCGCCAGATGTCCAACAATGGCGGACCCAAGGCCGGTGAAACAGCGCCAGACAACTATTTGCTCAAGGTGGACAACCCGCTGGTGGTGCCCGTCAACAAGAAAATCCGCATCATCACCACCGCCAATGACGTGATCCATGCTTTTGCCGTGCCGGCCTTTGGCATCAAGCAGGACGCAATTCCCGGCTTCGTGCGCGACACGTGGTTTCGCGCCGAAAAGATCGGCGACTTCTATGGCCAATGCCAGGAACTCTGCGGCAAGGAGCATGCCTACATGCCCATCCATGTCAAGGTGGTGTCCGCTCAGGATTACTCTGCATGGGTTGCGGTGAAAGCCAAAGAGGCTGCTGCACTGGCAGATGACCCCTCGAAAGTGTGGACGCTGGTAGACCTGAAGGCTCGCGGAGAAAAGGTATACACCGCCAACTGCGCGGCATGCCACCAAGCCAACGGCAAAGGTGCCGGTCCCATCAAGCCGCTGGACGGCTCGGCGATTGTGGTGGATGCCGATCACAACAAGCAGATCCAGATTCTGCTGAACGGCGCTGCCGGCGGGGCCATGCCTTCCTGGAAGGCGCTGAGCGACACCGACCTGGCTGCCGTGGCAAGCTACACCAAGAACAATTGGTCCAACCAGACCGGACAGATTGTGCAGCCTGCCGAGTTCCAGTCTGCGCGCAAGTAAATCCGTACTGACAAATGACGGGCTGCCGAGCGATTCGTTCGCAGCCATAAAGACAAAGCTACAGGCACACGCCACCAAAGGAAGCCAAGATGAGTGCAGTTCTAGACCATCACGATCACGCGCATGACGCCCACGATCACCATGTCCCAACGGGCTGGCGACGCTGGGTGTTTGCCACCAACCACAAAGACATTGGCACGCTCTATCTTCTGTTCAGCTTCACGATGCTGATGTTCGGCGGTGTGCTGGCGCTTCTGATCCGGGCCGAGTTGTTTCAGCCCGGCCTGCAGCTGGTGAATCCGGAACTGTTCAACCAGTTGACGACCATGCACGGCCTCATCATGGTGTTTGGCGCCATCATGCCCGCGTTCGTCGGGTTTGCGAACTGGATGATTCCGCTGCAGATCGGCGCCTCCGACATGGCGTTTGCGCGCATGAACAACTTCAGCTTCTGGCTGATGATTCCGGCGGCATTGATGCTCAGCACATCCTTCCTCTTGCCGGGTGGCGCGATGGCTGGTGGCTGGACCATGTATGCGCCGCTGTCGCTGCAGATGGGCCCCGCGATGGATGCCGGTATTTTTGCAATTCACCTCTTGGGCGCGTCGTCGATCATGGGGTCGATCAACATCATCGTGACCGTCCTGAACATGCGCGCACCTGGCATGACCTTGATGAAAATGCCGATGTTCTGCTGGACCTGGCTGATCACGGCCTACCTGCTGATTGCCGTGATGCCGGTACTTGCTGGCGCCATCACCATGACGCTGACCGACCGCCACTTTGGCACGAGTTTTTTCAACCCGGGCGGTGGCGGTGATCCGGTGATGTTCCAGCACATTTTCTGGTTTTTTGGCCATCCCGAGGTCTACATCATGATCTTGCCGGCTTTCGGCATCATCAGCCAGATCATTCCTGCGTTTTCACGCAAGCGCCTGTTCGGCTATGCATCGATGGTGTACGCCACCGGCTCGATCGCCATCCTGAGTTTTGTCGTCTGGGCGCACCACATGTTCACCACCGGCATGCCGGTGACGGGCCAGTTGTTCTTCATGTACTCGACGATGCTGATCGCAGTGCCGACCGGCGTGAAGGTGTTTAACTGGATCGCCACGATGTGGAAAGGCTCGATGACGTTCGAGACCCCCATGTTGTTTGCGGTCGGCTTCATCTTCGTGTTCACCATCGGCGGCCTGACCGGTGTGATCCTGGCAGTGGCACCCATCGACACCCAGTTGCAGGACACCTATTACGTGGTGGCCCACTTCCACTATGTGCTGGTGGCCGGGTCTCTTTATGCCATGTTTGCAGGTTACTACTACTGGAGTCCGAAGTGGACGGGTGTGATGTACAGCGAGCGCCGCGGCCAGATCCATTTCTGGTGGTCACTGATTTCGTTCAACGTCACCTTTTTCCCGATGCACTTCCTGGGTCTGGCGGGCATGCCACGCCGGTATGCCGACTACCCGATGCAGTTCGCCGACTTCAACGCGATTGCCAGCGTGGGTGCTTTCTTCTTTGGTTTTGCCCAGGTGTATTTCTTCTTTTTCGTGGTCCTGCCGGCGATGCGCGGCAAGGGCGTGCCCGCCAAACAGAACCCCTGGCTTGACGAAGGTGGTAAGGGTGCCGAAGGCCTGGAATGGGAAGTTCCGTCGCCTGCGCCTTTCCATACCTTTGAAACACCGCCCAAGCTGGATGCCACGGCAACCCGCGTCCTTGCCTGAAACCGATGATCCATCCCATGAAGCCTGAACAGAAAAAAAGTAATCTTCGCCTTGCCCTCATTCTGGCGTCGGTCGCTGTCGTTTTCTTTTTTGGCTTCATGGCCAAGATGATTTTTCTGGGCCGTTGAGCCAGACCATCTTCCAGTTCACACCAGACCACGATGCTCAAGCGCGAAAACTTCAACATGTTGGGAAAGCTGGGGGTGATCGTGCTTGGCATGTTTTGCTTCGGCTACGCGCTGGTGCCGATTTACAGAGCTATTTGCGAGATGACCGGCATCAATGTGCTGGCTTTGGGCGATCGACAGATTCCCGGTGCAACCGCCAAGCTGCCCGCGAACACGCAAGTGGATCTCACGCGCACCATTACCGTGGAGTTCGATGCCAACGCGCGCGGTCCCTGGCATTTCAAGCCTGCCCAGAGTTCGTTGCAGGTGCATCCCGGGGAATTGACGACCGTCATGTATGAATTCCAGAATGTGCAGAACCGCACCATGTCGGCGCAGGCCATTCCAAGTTATGCGCCAGCGCAGGCGGGTTCACATTTCAACAAGCTGGAATGTTTTTGCTTCAGTCAGTACACCCTGGCACCTGGCGAGAAAAAGCAGTGGCCGGTTGCCTTTGTGATTGATCCAAAGCTGTCCAGGGACGTGACCACCATCACGCTGTCCTACACCTTTTTTGAAGTCGGTGGCAAGACACCCGCCGTTCCGGATGCCTCCAAAGCGGCAGGTGCCTGAAGGTGGTGAAACCGTCGTCCCGCAAGGTTTCGCTTTGGCGAACCGTCAAGGCGGTTGCCTGGTCTTTCGTGGGATTGCGGGCCAAGGGAGACTATGAAGAAGATGTCAAAAACCTGAGCCCTCTTCATATCATTGCAGTGGGTCTGGTGGGTATTTTTGTATTTGTGGCGGTTTTGGTGTTGCTGGTGAACTGGGCGGTTGGGCGCTGATCACCACGCGAATGAAAAGATCAGTGAAATTCGAGAGAAAAACAGGAGTCGAGTGATGTCAGCAGCAACCCATGGGGCAACCCCTTACTATTTTGTGCCCGGACCATCAAGTCGTCCGGTCATGTCCGCCGTCGGCCTGTTTTTTGTGATATTGGGCGCCAGCCAATGGATCAACGGGGCCAGCTGGGGCGGATGGTGCCTGGCCCTGGGTATGCTGATATGGCTGGGCACCTTGTTTCAGTGGTTTCGCGATTCGATTGCCGAAAGCGAAGGCGGCCTGTACGGTCACAGGATCGATTTGTCTTACCGTTGGAGCATGAGCTGGTTCATTTTTTCAGAGGTAATGTTCTTTGGTGCATTTTTCACGGCGCTCTGGTGGGCACGCGGACATTCCGTGCCCGCCTTGGGAAGCCTGGACAACGCCTTGCTCTGGCCTGACTTCAAGGCGGTGTGGCCCAGTCTGGCTGCTGCTGGCGCGACCGCTTCGCCTGCCGATATCGTGGAGCCTTTTTCCACTGTGGGACCGTTCTGGTTGCCGACAATCAACACGGCCTTGCTGCTGAGTTCGGGCGTGACCCTGACAATTGCCCATCATGCCCTGCGTGAAAATCACCGCGGTCGCACCATTGCGTTCATGTGGATGACGGTGCTGCTGGGCATCGTGTTTCTGTGCGTCCAGGGTTACGAATACTTCCATGCCTATTCAGAGCTGAACCTGAAAATGAGTTCCGGCATCTATGGCTCGACCTTTTACATGCTCACCGGCTTTCACGGTTTTCATGTGCTGGTTGGCATGCTGATGTTGCTGTTCATCACCTTGCGTTTGCAAAAAGGTCACTTCACCGCTGACAAGCACTTTGGCTTTGAAGGTGCTGCCTGGTACTGGCACTTTGTGGACGTGGTGTGGCTGGGGCTTTATATCCTGGTCTACTGGATGTAATTTGCCTGACGGCTCGAACCAGCCGTCCTGCAGCCCTGGGTTTCTTCAAAAAAGGCCGCTTGACGCGGCCTTTTTCCATTGACTTGTTCTGCTATTTTCCAGCAGATATGCCAGTTGGCTGCAGATAACCGAGTTTCCATGAAATCAGAATGCAGACAAACAGCAGTATGGAAAAACCAACACGAAATGCCAGCGCCCGCGCCATGTTGCTGGTTTTACGCTTGCCGTCAGTACCGTCTTTCATCATAAAAAAAAGTGCTGTACCCAAGCTGGCGAGAATGGCAAAGAATGCAAGTGCAACGAGATAAGTCATGAATCCTATTATCAGCTTATGACCTCTGTTGTGCATTTACGAAACTTCTGGATTCTCACCCTGGCGGCAGTGCTGGTCGCAGGAGGCACTTTTTCGCTGGGACAGTGGCAGTTGCGCCGTGCCGCCCAAAAAGAAGCTGTCCAGACCGCCATAAATGACAAGAACAGCCTTTCTCCGCTCGATGCGCGGTCATTGTCAGCTACTGAAAACATAGCAGATGAAATTTACCGGCAGGCTTTGCTTCAAGGCGTGTGGCAAGCCGAACGAACCGTTTACCTTGACAACCGTCCGATGGGCGGAAGAACCGGCTTTTGGGTGCTGACTCCCTTGAAGCTGCAAGGCACCGGGCAGGTGATTGTGGTGCAGCGGGGCTGGGCGCCCCGGGATTTTTCTGATCGCTCGCGATTGCCACGCGTCACCACCCCATCAGGCGAGGTCACGGTCCAGGGTCGGATTGCCCCGCCTCCCTCCAAGCTTTATGAGTTCAAGGGTGCCGACACGGGGGCAATACGGCAAAATCTTGACTTGACTGCTTTCCGGGCAGAAACCGGTTTACCGCTGTTTGAGCAGGCATCCCTGCTGCAAACCGGTGCGCCGAGCGAGGGGTTGCTGCGTGAATGGGCGGCTCCCAATTTGGGGATCGACAAACACTATGGCTATGCCTTTCAATGGTTTGGCCTGTGCCTGCTGGTGGTCATCTTGTATGTCTGGTATCAGATCATCCTTCCTTTTCGTGCTTCCCTGCGTGCCCAGCGTGGCGATTAACTGGTTCCAAGTACCGTGACAAAAGATTCCTCTGACGCTTCCTCCGTGCAATCTGCTTCCGCAGCCCTGGACCAACCCCTGGGCATGACCGTCCATGCCATGCCGGCGATCGACTCCTCCGGCGTGCGTTCGGCTGACACCCGCTCGGGACGCTGGAAAATGATTCTTGTCCTGCTGGTATGCGCCAGCCCGGTCGTGGCTTCCTATTTCATGTACTACGTGGTCAGGCCCGAAGGTCGCCGCAACTTTGGCGAGTTGATCAGCCCACAGCGTCCCTTGCCGCCCCTGGCCACGAAAACGCTGGATGGCAAGGCCGGCGAACTGACGGCCCTGAAAGACCAGTGGCTGCTGTTGAGCGTTGCCGGCGGAGCCTGCGACACGCGCTGTGAGCAAAACCTGTATTTCCAGCGCCAGTTGCGCGAATCGCTGGGCCGGGAAAAGGAACGCCTGGACCGGGTCTGGCTGGTCGATGATGACCTCCCGGTGCGTCCTGCCTTGCTGCCCGCGCTGGCGGCTGCCACCGTGCTGCGGGTGCAGCCGGGTGCCGTGGCCCAATGGCTTGAGCCGGCGCCCGGCAAACGGCTTGAGGACCATCTTTACCTGGTGGACCCGCTGGGCAACCTGATGATGCGTTTTCCTGCCGACATGGATGCCGAAGCCGGTGCCAAGGCCAAGCGTGACCTTGACCGCTTGCTGCGCGCTTCCAGCAGCTGGGACAAGGAGGGCAGATAAATGGCCCCCACGCTTGTCGCTTCGCGTACTGCGCTGCCCCCCGGGGGGGCCGCTGCGCCTGCGGCCCGGCGAAGCCGGTTCCGCGGCCCCTGCTGGCGAAGGAGTGCACCCTTGCGTCCTTTGTTGCCCGTTTCCAGCGTTTTTTAACCATGAACACGCAAGACCTTTACAACCTCAGCCCGGCCGTGCGGCTGATGCTCATGGGACTCGTGGTGGCCCTCGGGCCGCTGGCCTGGGTCTGGGCGCGCAACAAGAATGCGCCAGTGGCCCAGCGGCTGCGCGTGCTGACACTGGTCACCCTGTTCCTGACCTTTGATCTGGTGATCTTTGGCGCCTTCACCCGGCTGACCGATTCAGGCCTTGGCTGCCCGGACTGGCCTGGCTGCTACGGCAGTGCCAGCCCGGTCGGTGCGCAATTGCACATCGATGCCGCGCAGAGTGTCATGCCTACAGGTCCAGTCACGCATGCCAAGGCCTGGATTGAAATGATCCACCGTTACCTGGCCACAGGTGTGGGCGTATTGATTCTGACACTGACGCTGGTCACCTGGATGGCGCGCCGCGAGCAGCAGCGCAACGCAGGAATTCGCACGCCGGCGTCCGTGCTTTCGCCTTGGTGGCCCACCGCCACGCTGGCCTGGGTCTGTCTGCAAGGCGCATTTGGCGCGCTGACGGTAACGATGAAGCTGTTTCCGGCCATTGTGACGATGCACCTGCTGGGAGGCCTGGTTTTGCTGGCGTTGCTGCGCGCGCAGTCGGTGCGTTATGCCCAAGTTCATGAACAAGAAAAACCCAGCGTTCTGAGCACCGCCAACCGGCGCTTTGTGTTCGCCGCCTTTGCCCTGCTGTGGCTGCAGATTGCACTGGGTGGGTGGGTGAGCACGAACTACGCCGTGCTGGCCTGCACTGATTTCCCGTCGTGCCAGGGTTCATTCTGGCCCGCCATGGATTTCAACCAGGGGTTCGCGCTGTGGCGCGAACTGGGCGCAAGCCATGAGGGCGGCTACATCAGCTTTCAGGCGCTGACGGCCATCCACTATGTCCATCGGCTGGCGGCCTATGGGGTGTTTGCCGTATTGATGCTGCTGGCGCTGCGCCTGCACAGGCTGCCGGCGTTTCGCCTTCAGGCGCGCTGGCTCGCCGGCCTGATGCTGTTGCAGGTGGCCACCGGACTGAGCAATGTGGTGCTGGGCTGGCCGCTGCTGGCGGCCGTCGGCCACACCGGCGGCGCTGCGGCGCTGGTGGTGGTCCTCACCGGCATTGTTTTTTCCAGCCGGACACTGCCTGTGCCGGTGCGTATTTCTTCCTTGAATGCTTCGAGAATGTCTGCATGAATTCCCCTCCTACGTCTGCTGCCACGCCGTCTGGCCTCCACGCCACGTCACGTTTCAGCCAGTTTTACGCGCTGACCAAGCCGCGGGTGGTGCAGCTCATCGTGTTTTGTGCGCTGATCGGCATGGTGCTGGCGGTTCCAGGCCTGCCAAACTGGTCCGATGTCCGGCTTGCGGTCGTTGCCTGCGCCGGCATCTGGCTGGTTGCTGGCGCAGCGGCGGCTTTCAACTGCCTGGTCGAGCAGCAGATCGATGCCAAGATGCGGCGCACCGCCTGGCGTCCGACCGCCCGGGGCCAGCTCAGCAACCCGCTGACGCTGGCTTTTTCGGCCGGCCTGTGCGCCTTGGGGTCGTGGATCTTGTATGTGTGGGTCAATCCGCTCACCATGTGGCTCACCTTCGCGACCTTCGTCGGCTATGCCGTGGTGTACACCGTCATCCTCAAGCCGCTGACGCCGCAGAACATCGTCATTGGCGGCGCTTCGGGCGCCATGCCGCCGGTGCTGGGCTGGGCCGCCATGACCGGCTCGGTCGGCCCCGAAGCCCTGATTCTTTTCCTGATCATTTTCCTCTGGACACCGCCGCATTTCTGGGCACTGGCGCTCTACCGCGTCGAAGACTACCGCAAGGCGGGCCTGCCGATGCTGCCGGTCACGCATGGCAACGAATTCACCCGGTTGCAGATCTTTCTCTACACCCTGGTGCTGTTTGCCGCGTGCATGATGCCTTTCATCTTCAAGATGAGCGGTTGGCTTTACCTGGTGGCGGCGGTGGTGCTGAGCATTGGCTTCAGCGCTTATGCCTGGCTGCTCTGGAAAAATTATTCCGATGCACTGGCACGCAAGACCTTTCGTTTTTCGCTGATCCACCTGTCAGCCCTGTTTGCAGCCTTGCTGCTGGACCATTACCTGTGATGAACACCACCCCGCCCATGCCCCTGTCCAGAAGACATGCTGTCAAAATCCTGGCCAGCCTTGCGGCGTTGTCGCTGACTTCCACTTGGTTGACGGCTTGCTCGCCTGACAAGCCCCAGTTCAAGAGCATCGACCTGACGGGCGCCGACTATGCGCAGGGTTTTTCCCTGCTGGACCACAACGGCCAGTTGCGCACCGTCAAGGATTTCGCCGGCAAGGTGGTGGTGGTATTTTTCGGCTTTACCCAGTGTCCTGACGTGTGCCCGACCTCAATGGCCGAACTGGCGGAAGTCAAGCAGATGCTGGGTGCCGACGGCGACAAGCTCCAGGCAATTTTCATCACGGTTGACCCCGAGCGTGACACTCCTGAATTGCTCAAGGCCTACATGGGCAATTTCGATCCAAGCTTTCTGGCCCTTCGGCCAACGCCTGAACAACTTCCGCAGGTTGCCAAGGATTTCAAGATCTATTACAAGAAAGTCGATGGCAAGACCCAGGGCAGTTACACCATGGACCATTCGGCAGGCAGCTATATCTACGACCCGAAGGGCCGTATCCGCCTGTACAACCGCTACGGCTCGGGCGCGGAAGTCCTTGCCTCCGATATCCGCCTGCTGATCAAGACCAGTTAAAAAAAAGCCTGCCACTTTTCAGTGCAGGCTTTCAGTCGCGTTCGCTGTGCAAGACCGGAATTCTTCGGTCCGTGCGCTCAGGCGTAAGTCGCCAAGACTTTCTTCATTTTCTTCATCGCCGCCACCTCGATCTGGCGAATGCGCTCGGCGCTGACCTTGTATTCGGCCGCCAGGTCGTGCAGCGTCATGCCGCCCGAACCGTCGTCGTTCACATTGAGCCAGCGCTCCTCGACAATGCGG